>NZ_VORB01000042.1 GCF_007995015.1 Luteibaculum oceani | reverse complement strand
AACCAAACCGTGGAAGTATTTACCCAGCAAGAATTTGCAGTGGAGGTTACCGATATTTTTGGTTGTACAAATCAAGCGACAGACTACATCCTTCGTGTAGATGCTACCAAATACTCCCTGGATGTTCCCGATGCTTTTTCACCCAATGGAGATGGCATTAACGATGAGATTTATCCGCAAGGATGGGGAGTGGAGTCCTACGA
>NZ_VORB01000041.1 GCF_007995015.1 Luteibaculum oceani | reverse complement strand
CCGTAGGTTCGTACACCTATTACATCGCTGGGTTTAAAGACATGGGCAACAGTCGTTGCACGAAGCTATTGAACGATAGGGTGAATTTTACGGTCAATAAAATTCCTTCGGCTAATGTTAGCGTACCGACCGAGGCTTGTATCAATGCTCCGGTTCCTTTTAGCGCAACATCTAGCGAGAACGTGCAAATCTCATGGGATTATGGAGATGGTACTCA
>NZ_VORB01000040.1 GCF_007995015.1 Luteibaculum oceani | reverse complement strand
AGGATTAAGTGATATTCAAATTTCCACCTATCATAAACTAATTGAAATCGGATTAGGTAAGCATCTAAATATTACCATCGGTTAAAACAAATACGGCAGGCAACATAGAACTAAGCTAAAAAACAAGAAAAAACTATATTTTTAAGCTGCTCTTCTGCTCACATAATTCGGATCGTAAACTAGATCATTCTTTATCACTCCAAAGCTCTGTTTTATGAGCTTATTGGC
>NZ_VORB01000039.1 GCF_007995015.1 Luteibaculum oceani | reverse complement strand
ATAGGTGTTTTAATACCTGCTTTTTCGAAGAACTTACCTGTCCGTCGCCAAACTCATACCGCACATCTTGTACGTTGTTGGTGTTGGAGGTAATAAATACGGTGTCGTTTAAACATACCTCGCTCGGGGCAAAGAACCCTGCCAATACTTGTTTTACGCGTATGGATTTAGAGATGTTGTTTACACAGCCCTCTTTGGTGGTAAGCTCCAGATTAAGGGTTAGGAAGTTGGTTCCCGAAGGTT
>NZ_VORB01000038.1 GCF_007995015.1 Luteibaculum oceani | reverse complement strand
CGTTGCTTCCCTTAAAATGTAGGATGTTGCCCAAACTGGCTCCACTTTCAGTGTGCAGCACATAAAGTAAGGTGTCGTCCGAGTCGAGGACATAATCGGAAGTAGCTTGCGCAATGAGTCGATCTCCGATACAAGCAAAAAGGGTGTCTTGTACAAGACTACCAGCATCGCTAAGACAAGGACAACCATAGGAAGTGCGAAGGGTATCGGAGAACCCACAACCACTTTGATCGCTAAATCCAAACT
>NZ_VORB01000037.1 GCF_007995015.1 Luteibaculum oceani | reverse complement strand
AACCGAAGCACCAATGCCGCTGCCGAATCCTTTAATGCCAAAATCAAGGCCTTTAGAGCTCAATTTAGAGGGGTTAGAAAAATCGAATTCTTCCTTTTTAGATTAACCCAGATTTATGCTTAAAAATGGATCAAAACAAAAAGTTGTGGAGAAATTGAATAATCAGACCTTCGCAAAAATTCATTTTGATGTCTGATTTGAGCCTCCTTAAGTTGTTGTTACCAGAATACCTCGTTGATTATTTTGATGTCTT
>NZ_VORB01000036.1 GCF_007995015.1 Luteibaculum oceani | reverse complement strand
TTTAAGGAAAATAGAGGTAAAATCTATGCATTTACAAGGTTGGCTCGTTGGCACGAAGAAGTGGCTCAGTCAGGATTTAAGTCCTTCAACACCATATCTAGAACCATCCAAAATCACTACCAGACCAGGATCAAAACAAAAAGTTGTGGAGAAATTGAATAATCAGACCTTCGCAAAAATTCATTTTGATGTCTGATTTGAGCCTCCTTAAGTTGTTGTTACCAGAATACCTCGTTGATTATTTTGATGTCTTA
>NZ_VORB01000035.1 GCF_007995015.1 Luteibaculum oceani | reverse complement strand
CGAAGAAGCTAGCACTAATAGCAGTAGCCAATAAGCTCATAAAACAGAGCTTTGGAGTGATAAAGAATGATCTAGTTTACGATCCGAATTATGTGAGCAGAAGAGCAGCTTAAAAATATAGTTTTTTACTTGTTTTTTAGCTTAGTTCTATGTTGCCTGCCGTATTTGTTTTAACCGATGGTAATATTTAGATGCTTACCTAATCCGATTTCAATTAGTTTATGATAGGTGGAAATTTGAATATCACTTAATCCT
>NZ_VORB01000034.1 GCF_007995015.1 Luteibaculum oceani | reverse complement strand
AACCTGGATCTGTGTTAGCTAATCCCTTTCTTTCATAATGCTTAGAAAATAGATTACTTATAACCCCTTAGGACTGCCAAGTCCTATTCCCTTCTAGGCTAAACCTGGATCTGTGTTAGCTAATCCCCTTCTTTCATAATGCTTAGAAAATAGATAACTATAACCCGTTAGGACTGCCAAGTCCTATTCCCTTCTAGGCTAAACCTGGATCTGTGTTAGCTAATCCCTTTCTTTCATAATGCTTAGAAAATAGATTACTTATAACCCCTTAGGACTGCCAAGTCCTATTCCCTT
>NZ_VORB01000033.1 GCF_007995015.1 Luteibaculum oceani | reverse complement strand
TAGAAATCGAGGAAGTATTTCTTGTAGGTAATTATTTCTTTAACCACAGTTCAAAGTTAACTCATTAGTTTACTTAATCAAAATGGTTTGTCGAAGAGTAACTGTGTTTTTATTATGGCAGGCAACGGCTCGCCTATGAATAGTGCGGCATTAGAGCTCTAATGTTTAGTTCTCGCGACACTTTTAGCCGAGGCTTTTATTTGTGTGGTAAATTACTAAAACCGCTAAGAATAAAAGAGGAGGCGGAAGCAAGAGCGAAAATGTGTTCTTAACCTATTAACCCGCATTATTTATAGCCATCCTAAGCTTGCAAAAGATTATATTCTCAAATAAACAGAAAGAACAAAAGAGCGGACTAAGTTTAATATAGCCATAGTGCTTCGAGCACGTCAACATAGTTAATCCCCGCTCTTTTTATATCCAAGTA
>NZ_VORB01000032.1 GCF_007995015.1 Luteibaculum oceani | reverse complement strand
CGACAGACTACATCCTTCGTGTAGATGCTACCAAATACTCCCTGGATGTTCCCGATGCTTTTTCACCCAATGGAGATGGCATTAACGATGAGATTTATCCGCAAGGATGGGGAGTGGAGTCCTACGAGGAGTTTAGAATTTACAACCGCTACGGGGAGTTGGTATTTACCGGAACACCCGATAATCCCGCCTGGGATGGAACCATAAACGGAAAGCCCGCTGCAGTTGACACCTATTACTTTGTGGTAAGGGCCAAGATGTTTGATAAACGCATTAGAGAAATCCTACACGGAGAGTTTAGGTTGATTAGATAAAAAAAGGGCGAAAGCCCTTTTTTGCTTATTGGCGAATTGGCTTATTGGCTAATTAGCACGCCCGCGGCCTTGGCTTTTTACGTTGTAATCAAGGCGGTCATCCCGATTGCAGCGAAGCGGAAAGAGGGATCCCGTAAGCCATATTCGAATTCAGG
>NZ_VORB01000031.1 GCF_007995015.1 Luteibaculum oceani | reverse complement strand
GGTACGCTAACATTAGCCGAAGGAATTTTATTGACCGTAAAATTCACCCTATCGTTCAATAGCTTCGTGCAACGACTGTTGCCCATGTCTTTAAACCCAGCGATGTAATAGGTGTACGAACCTACGGCTGGAGATAAAAGTTCTATGCTCTCGCCCGATTGCAGAGAGTAGTTCACCCCTGCATCGGTGGGTGACGATTTAAGGGTAAAGACATAAGGCCCTACTCCCGAACCGTTGATGGTGATATACACATTTTCGCCATCGCAGATTTTAGAAGTTGCCGAGACAATGGCCTGAGCTGGTTTTCCAAATACTACAGGGGTACCTGGAGCCACGCTTAAGCAATAGTCCTTAACGTTCAGTCCAAGGGTAGAACCGTTTTTGGTTCCCACAACGCGCGAGAGGTAATACACCTTGCCGGTTGCAATGGCCTTGTTACTGGCTACAATTCCGTTGCTTCCCTTAAAATGTAGGATGTTGCCCAAACTGGCTCCACTTTCAGTGTGCAGCACATAAAGTAAGGTGTCGTCCGAGTCGAGGACATAATCGGAAGTAGCTTGCGCAATGAGTCGATCTCC
>NZ_VORB01000030.1 GCF_007995015.1 Luteibaculum oceani | reverse complement strand
ATACAAGCAAAAAGGGTGTCTTGTACAAGACTACCAGCATCGCTAAGACAAGGACAACCATAGGAAGTGCGAAGGGTATCGGAGAACCCACAACCACTTTGATCGCTAAATCCAAACTTGTAGGGTTGTCCTGAGTTAAGAACCGGTGTGGTATAGGGCAATGAACCGACGAGCTTACCATTAACGGTAATGGAAGCGGGGTCTCCACCGCGTACATCGATTACAAATTGGTAGTTGGCTCCGTTGTTCAAACAAATGGTATCGATTACCGAAGCGCGAAGGAAATCGGAGAATACAATAGAAACGGTATCGTGATCTACACATTGAGCCGAAGCTTCTTCCCTCCAAATGAGATCGTAAGTACCGGAAGTACCCACGGTAACGCGGGAGTTGGGCTCTTGCGCATCTTCGTATACCACAGACCCCGAACCGTTATAAATCCAGAAGCTACGGTTTTTAGGTCCACTTACCGATGGAGTGGCATAAAGCTGAGCCGAAGTCCCACAAAAGAGTGAATCGACTCCAGCGTCGGCTTTGGGCTGCTCGAAGAAGGTCGCAAAAACAGTATCGCGAGAAACGGGACAAGGCGCATTGGTTTCTTCCCAAATGAACTGGTATTCACCCGGCTCGGGAACAAAGGCAAAGGTTTTCGATTGCTTGTTATTGGAGAAGGTAAAAGAACCGTCTGAAGGCAGTCGCCA
>NZ_VORB01000029.1 GCF_007995015.1 Luteibaculum oceani | reverse complement strand
ACCGGTGGTACAGAATCCACCACCGTAACCGTCGCTTGACAGCTAGACTGATTTCCGTTGTTATCCGTTACCGTAAGCGTAACCGTATTCGGTCCTACATCACCACAGCTAAACTGGGATTTATCGATCGCTAATCCTTGAATACCACAGGCATCGTTTGAACCTCCATCGATATCTATCGGTTGAATAGAAGCCAAGCCTAAATGATCTAACTGTATCGTTATATCCTGACAAATTGCTACCGGTGGTACAGAATCCACCACCGTAACCGTCGCTTGACAGCTGGATTGGTTTCCGTTGTTATCCGTAACGGTCAAGGTAACCGTATTCGGTCCTACATCACCACAGCCAAATTGTGATTTATCAATAGCTAAGCCATGAATACCACAGGCATCGTTTGAACCTCCATCAATATCTATCGGTTGAATAGAAGCCAAGCCTAAATGGTCTAACTGTATCGTAATATCCTGGCAAATAGCCACCGGTGGTACAGAATCCACCACCGTAACCGTCGCTTGACAGCTAGACTGATTTCCGTTGTTATCCGTTACCGTAAGCGTAACCGTATTCGGTCCTACATCACCACAGCTAAACTGGGATTTATCGATCGCTAATCCTTGAATACCACAGGCATCGTTTGAACCTCCATCGATATCTATCGGTTGAATAGAAGCCAAGCCTAAATGATCTAACTGTATCGTTATATCCTGACAAATTGCTACCGGTGGTACAGAATCCACCAC
>NZ_VORB01000028.1 GCF_007995015.1 Luteibaculum oceani | reverse complement strand
CTTGTTTTTTAGCTTAGTTCTATGTTGCCTGCCGTATTTGTTTTAACCGATGGTAATATTTAGATGCTTACCTAATCCGATTTCAATTAGTTTATGATAGGTGGAAATTTGAATATCACTTAATCCTCTTTCTATTCGAGAAATGTAACTTTTCTTTGTTCCAGTTTTTTCAGCAAGCTGTTCTTGGGTAAGGTTGGCCTCTTTTCTCGCTTCCTTAAGCATTACTCCTAATCTAAATGCCAATGAGTCTGCATCAAATTTATCTCGTTTTACAGAGCCTTTTTCGCCGTATTTCGACTTTAAAAGATCTTCGAAGGTTGTTACATTTTTCATTTTGATCCGTATTTCTCTTTTAAGTAATCTTTCTTGATTTTCTCAGCTTTTTTGATTTCCGATTTTGGTGTTTTCTGCGACTTTTTTACAAAACTGTTAATCAGAACGACCAAATCACCGTTGTCTAAAAAGCAAAGTATTCTTATGCTCTTAAATGTGGTAATAACCCTTACTTCATAAATACCATCCGTGTTTTCAAGTTGCTTAAAGAACTTTATTGGCACTCTTTTCTCTGTTCTTATTAAATCCAGGACATATTCAATTTTCCGTTGAATCTTCTCATCCTGTTTTTGATAGAAATCGAGGAAGTATTTCTTGTAGGTAATTATTTCTTTAACCACAGTTCAAAGTTAACTCATTAGTTTACTTAATCAAAATGGTTTGTCGAAGAGTAACTGTGTTTTTATTATGGCAGGCAACG
>NZ_VORB01000027.1 GCF_007995015.1 Luteibaculum oceani | reverse complement strand
CGGTCAATAAAATTCCTTCGGCTAATGTTAGCGTACCGACCGAGGCTTGTATCAATGCTCCGGTTCCTTTTAGCGCAACATCTAGCGAGAACGTGCAAATCTCATGGGATTATGGAGATGGTACTCAGCTAGAGTTTGGGCCTAAACGCTCGCACCGCTTTGTCTCCTCTGGACGGTTTACCGTAACGACCACCGTGCTCAATAAAACCACTGGTTGTATTAACAGCTATCGCAACGACATCGAGATTCAAGACATCCCAACCCCCGATTTCACCATCGATGGGCTCTTAGATTTTAACACTACCCTTTGCGATAACGATAGGGTGCGTATTGCTATGGTAAACCAAGATTTAGGAACCACCTACAACTGGTATATCAACGATGTATTGCAAAGTCCGTTTATCCCCAACTTTAATTTATCGCTCCTTGGAGGCAACAAGACCATACGTTTGGAGGCCGTTACCTCTGCTGGATGTTTTGCATCCATAGAGAAAACCATCAAAGTGGCCATTCCAACGGCCAAAATAGAATCGGTTAACGAAGTGTGTAACCGCAGCGATTTGGCCATGAAGTTTACTTCCGGAATAAACGTAGATCAGTTCCAGTGGCAGATTATCGGAAATGGAGTGGATACCCGCAGTACCAACCCAGCAGTGTATCCAGTGAACGAACCTTCGGGAACCAACTTCCTAACCCTTAATCTGGAGCTTACCACCAAAGAGGGCTGTGTAAACAACATCTCTAAATCCATACGCGTAAAACAAGTATTGGCAGGGTTCTTTGCCCCGAGCGAGGT
>NZ_VORB01000026.1 GCF_007995015.1 Luteibaculum oceani | reverse complement strand
AACCCTACAAGTTTGGATTTAGCGATCAAAGTGGTTGTGGGTTCTCCGATACCCTTCGCACTTCCTATGGTTGTCCTTGTCTTAGCGATGCTGGTAGTCTTGTACAAGACACCCTTTTTGCTTGTATTGGAGATCGACTCATTGCGCAAGCTACTTCCGATTATGTCCTCGACTCGGACGACACCTTACTTTATGTGCTGCACACTGAAAGTGGAGCCAGTTTGGGCAACATCCTACATTTTAAAGGAAGCAACGGAATTGTAGCCAGCAACAAGGCCATTGCAACCGGCAAGGTGTATTACCTATCGCGCGTTGTGGGAACCAAAAACGGTTCTACCCTTGGACTGAACGTTAAGGACTATTGCTTAAGCGTGGCTCCAGGTACCCCTGTAGTATTTGGAAAACCAGCTCAGGCTATTGTCTCGGCAACTTCTAAAATCTGCGATGGCGAAAATGTGTACATCACCATCAACGGTTCGGGAGTAGGGCCTTATGTCTTTACCCTTAAATCGTCACCCACCGATGCAGGGGTGAACTACTCTCTGCAATCGGGTGAAAGCATAGAACTTTTATCTCCGGCCGTAGGTTCCTACACTTATTACATCGCTGGGTTTAAAGACATGGGCAACAGTCGTTGCACGAAGCTATTGAACGATAGGGTGAATTTTGCGGTCAATAAAATTCCTTCGGCTAATGTTAGCGTACCGACCGAGGCTTGTATCAATGCTCCGGTTCCTTTTAGCGCAACATCTAGCGAGAACGTGCAAATCTCATGGGATTATGGAGATGGTACTCA
>NZ_VORB01000025.1 GCF_007995015.1 Luteibaculum oceani | reverse complement strand
GCCAAAAATAAGCTCAGCTCAAAGGGTTTTCATCAGGAGATAACGATTCAAGACTTTCCTATTCGAGGACAGCATGCCTTTTTGCACATCAAACGGCGTAGATGGATGAATCACGACTCTGGGATGGTTGTTTCTCGAAATTGGAATTTAATAGCTAATGGCACCCGAATGACTGCAGAATTTGCAGCTTTTTTAAAAGAAATCGGTCAAGACTAACCCGCAAAGCTTTGAAACTATTGGAGGGTTTTACGGAGTTAAAGGTCGAACGCTGAGAAGGTATTACCAAGACTATTTAAGTGAATACAAACAGTGGGATCAGCTCAAAACAGCAAAGTCCCACCTGCTTTATCCCGAAAATATAGGCAAGCACCTTTCCTTGGACGAAACTTCATTAACTCATGGTGAACTGTTCACGGTATTAACGAATAAAGCAGCCAGGGGCAAGAAAGGATCTATTGTAGCTATTGTCTCTGGAACAAGTTCCGAAGCTATCATTCCAATACTTGAAAAAATGCCACTAAGGCTAAGAAAAAAGGTTGAGGAGATTACATTAGACATGGCTGGAAGCATGAATCAAATAGCCAAGAAATGCTTCCCAAACGCAGTAAGGGTTACTGATAGGTTCCACGTTCAAAAACTGGCATTAGAAGGTGTTCAAGACCTAAGAATTAAACACCGGTGGGAAGCGTTGGACCAGGAGAATGAAGGCATCGAAAAGGCCAAAAGACAAAGGAAAGCTTACCGACCGGAAATACTAGCTAATGGCGACAGCCTAAAGCAGCTCCTAGCACGGTCTAGATACACCTTATACAAAAGCCCGAAAGAATGGACAGATAGCCAAAAACTGAGAGCTAAACTCCTTTTTGAGCGTTATCCAGACATCCATAAAGCATATCAATTATCCCAATCCCTCAAGAATATCTTTAAGGAAAATAGAGGTAAAATCTATGCATTTACAAGGTTGGCTCGTTGGCACGAAGAAGTGGCTCAGTCAGGATTTAAGTCCTTCAACACCATATCTAGAACCATCCAAAATCACTACCAGACCA
>NZ_VORB01000024.1 GCF_007995015.1 Luteibaculum oceani | reverse complement strand
AAAAAACTATATTTTTAAGCTGCTCTTCTGCTCACATAATTCGGATCGTAAACTAGATCATTCTTTATCACTCCAAAGCTCTGTTTTATGAGCTTATTGGCTACTGCTATTAGTGCTAGCTTCTTCGACTTTCCTTTTGCAACTAACCTGTCATACAGCGCTTTGCATTGTGGGTTATGGAGACAAGCTGTGAAGCTGCATAAAAACAAGTGATTCCGTAATGTCTTATTGCCTTTTTTACTGATATAACTTCTCCCCTTTACACTTGTTCCACTCTGCCTATGTACTGGACATAAACCTACATAAGCAATGAATTGTCTATACTCTTCAAAATCTTTAAAGCCATTGCTGTAAACCAATAGCATAGAAGCTGTCTTCTTCCCTATACCTGGTATACTCATTAATTGGGTCATCTCCTTTTGAGAATTGTCCTTTAGAATGCTCTGTAACTCTTTCTCCAGCTTTTCTATCTCTCCTTTTACTCTCTTGATTTGAAGCTTTATACTACTAATCATTACTCCTGTTTTCAGCCCTCCACTTTTCAAGTTATCCAACTTATTCTTTAATGCTGTTTGTTGACGTGTGTACAGTTCCAAAACACCGAGTATTTGCTTTCCTTCTTGCATATAGGATGGTTCTGGCTCCCAAAACTTTGGTTGTTCATATTCGCCATAAGCAGCAAGCATCTTTGCATCACTCTTGTCTGTTTTTGAACGTTGTAGCCGCATTTGCATGAATCGCTTAACGGGTAATGGGTTTACTACACTTACACTCACTCCCTTTTCAAACAAATACAAGGCTAACTGAAAATGATATGTACTGGTTGATTCCATTACACAGTGTCCTGCCTTTACCCACTTAAAAAAAGCTCTAAATCCTTCTTTGTTATTTCCAAAGGATTGGTGTCCTTTCTCTTGTGTCCATGCATCAAACGTTTGCTTGGATACGTCTATTCCTATAACTTCCATACTTTTAAGATTTATGAAAGAACAAGTATCCTTGATACAGCTACCTGAAAACAGGCTCTATGGGCCTAAAGAACTAATCGTACTTGGATATAAAAAGAGCGGGGATTAACTATGTTGACGTGCTCGAAGCACTATGGCTATATTAAACTTAGTCCGCTCTTTTGTTCTTTCTGTTTATTTGAGAATATAATCTTTTGCAAGCTTAGG
>NZ_VORB01000023.1 GCF_007995015.1 Luteibaculum oceani | reverse complement strand
TGAAGTACTCCCCGTTTGATGGACCAGTAGTTGCTCAAATATAGTTGATTTAAGCAGCCATATATAAATCAACTGGTTTTCTTCTGTTAATACCTTGATGTTTTCGTTTGTTGTATTTGAGAATAAAGGCTTTAATACCTAGGTACAGATCTATGCCATTACCTGCTGGATTTAGGTAAACATATTTTTGTTTCACCGTCCTGAACCAGCGTTCTATAAATGCATTATCTGTCGCTCTTCCTTTCCCGTCCATACTTACCATAATCCCTAAAGACTTTACTGTACTTACCCAATGTTCACTGGTGTATTGAGCCCCTTGATCTGAGTTAATGATTTCTGGTTTACCGTATTGCTGGATCGCCTCTAGGAGCACCGTAGTTTGGATTTCTTTATCCAGGGTGTTAGAGATGTTCCATCCTACGATAAACCTGCTGTAAACGTCTATTATGGCCGTTAAATACATAAAGCCAGACTTCATTGGGATATAAGATATGTCTATAGCCCAAACTTGATTTGCTCGTTCTATTTTCAAGTTTCGCAGTAAGTACGGGTGTATGTATTTTGCTTTACCTAGACGGCTTAGATTCTTCTTCGGATAAATGGGTTCAATAGCCATTAGCCTTAACAGCCTTCGTATCCGTTTCTCATTGTAATGTAAATTTAAATCGTCAAGCTCATGTTGCATCCCAAGCACGCCGAGAGTCGGGTCTTGTAGAAAAAGCTTATCCATGGTACGCATAAGTTTTAAATTCTCTTGACTCTCACCTTTTGGCTTGATGTACAGACTGCTACGATTGATTTCCAGTAACTTACATTGTTTTCTAAGGCTCAACTCATGGTTGTGATTAACGAGCATCTTCAGTTCGGTTACAGTCCGGTTTTCTTTAAGCTTTTTTTTAAAAAGTCATTTTCAACCTTGAGCTGACCTATCTGTTTAAACAGCTCATCTACCTTTTTTTCATCATCTTCTTTAGGGTTTTTATCTCCTCCGAATGCTTGATCTGCGTGCTCTAGAAAATCCCTTTTCCACATGGAAATTTGATTGGGATGAATCTCAAATCTTTTGGCTAATTCAGCAGCCGTCTCACGCTCTTTTAGCGCTTCTATTGCTACCATTGCCTTAAATTTAGCTGTGAATTTCCTTTTTGTTCGTGCCATTTCTAACGGTTTTTTTAAATGTAAATAAACTTAACCGCTGGTCCACTTTTTAGGGAGTATTACA
>NZ_VORB01000022.1 GCF_007995015.1 Luteibaculum oceani | reverse complement strand
TACTTGGATATAAAAAGAGCGGGGATTAACTATGTTGACGTGCTCGAAGCACTATGGCTATATTAAACTTAGTCCGCTCTTTTGTTCTTTCTGTTTATTTGAGAATATAATCTTTTGCAAGCTTAGGAAGCCTATAAATAATGCGGATTAATCGGTTAAGAACACATTTTCGCACTTGCTTCCGCCTCCCCTTTTATTCTAGGTGTTTTTAGTAATTTACCACACAAATAAAAGCCTCGGCTAAGAGTGTTGCGAGAACTAAACATTAAAGCTCTAAAGCCGCACTATTCATAGCCGGGTCGTTAGCAAACTTTAAAAGCCTCAATATGAGAACCCTATACTATTTTGTGATGATGTTCATTTCTACTGGAATACACAGTCAGAGCTACACAAAGCTATTAGAAGATGACAAAGTCTGGAACGTTAGTTATTCAAACTATGCAAATATTCCCCCGACAGGCTATACTACTGAATACTCCTTCCATAAGGATACGATCATTAATGGAATAACATATCAGGATTTCGGTGCGCTTCTCCGTGAAGATACCGTCAACAGAAGAGTCTTTTACTGGTATCATAACGAAGAGTATTTACTTTATGATTTTAATGCAAATGTAGGGGACACAATTCTCACTACTCACTTTCAAATCGTAATCGATAGTATTTCAACAATTACTCTGGAAAATAGCGAAAAGAGAAAAATATTTTACCATTCTGGAAGTAATACTGGGGAATATTATATCGAAGGTATTGGTAGCGACCATGGATTAGTTGAAATATCAGAGGCAAACGGGCCTCCTGCTATAAATTTTAATTGTCTGACCAAAAATGGTGAAAAAATATTCGGATCGTGTACAAATAGCTCCATTCAAACAAATGAAAAACATCCTAATACCTTATTAGTTTCGCCTAATCCAGTAAACGAAATCCTCCATCTAACAGACATCGCAGGGTTAAATTCGGGTAAAGTTCAAATATTAGACCAGCAAGGACAAATTCTTCTTGAGGAAAAAATTACCACTACGTTATATTTAAACAATGTTAGTTCGGGGGAATACCTTTTGAGGCTATTTGATAAAGGAAATGAAATAGTTGGACAGAGTAGATTCATAAAAGAATAACGTTTGCTAACATAGAACTAAGCTAAAAAACAAGAAAAAACTATATTTTTAAGCTGCTCTTCTGCTCACATAATTCGGATCGTAAACTAGATCATTCTTTATCACTCCAAAGCTCTGTTTTATGAGCTTATTGGCTACTGCTATTAGTGCTAGCTTCTTCG
>NZ_VORB01000021.1 GCF_007995015.1 Luteibaculum oceani | reverse complement strand
GTGTCCCGTCCTGAAAAAAGTTGACAGGTTTATTTTTAATTCCTGGTTAAAGTTAACGATTGATTTTTATTCCTAAAAAAGGTTGTCAGCGGGTTAATAATTCCGTCGTGTATTTCCGATGGAGTTTTCATGTTTTGGCTATAGTGAGGACGTTCTAGATTATACAATCTTATCGCTGTAGCAACCTGTTCTTTGTAGTTGTTTTTATCCAAATTATAATTGCACAGATATTCGTTCTTAATTATCCCGTTAACCCTTTCTGCAATTGGGTTTTCTAGAGGGTCTCCCTTTTTACTCATGCTTATTTGTATGGCTCGGTTTTCTTGTTTTAACGCGGAAGTATATTCATCGCAGCAATACTGGATGCCGCGGTCAGAGTGATGGATCTCTGGGTTCCCTTCTACTTTTAAAGCATATTTCAAGGCTGATAGGCTATGTTTTGCTTCCAGTGATTTTGCAATACAATGGCCTACTATTTTATTAGAATAAGCATCGGTAATCAAGCTTAGGTAATATGGAGTTTCCCCGACCTTTACGTACGTTATATCAGATACCCATACTTGGTTTTTACGATCAATTTCTAATTCCTTTATTAGGTTACCATACTTTCTAAACCTATGGTTGGAGTTTGTTGTGTAAACTCTACTTTTCCTTTTACGAACAAGTAATCCGTGGGTTGCCATTAAATCAAAAAAACGATCTCTTCCCATCATCCCTGGATGATCTTTTAGGATGACACGTATTTTATTGGTTCCCATGAGCTTATGATCTCGCCTAATGAGTAAAACATCTGCTAGCAAGGCTAGATTAGACATCTGTTGCGCCTCTCGACGCTTTTGGTGTTTGTAATACGCTTGTCGCGTTTTACCAAACAAAGTACACCATGCGCTAAGTCCTAATGAGGACTCGCTTACTAATTCATTTATTGTTTGGTACACTACTTTTTTGGCAATTTCCTCCCGAGTTCTTTTTCCCAGTTCTCTATAAGTCGTTTAAAGCCGTAATTCTTCAATTCAGCGTCTTTTAAGGCCTTTTTGAGAAGTTCGTTTTCCTGCTGGAGTTCTTTGGCGGATTTCTTTTGCTCTTTACCCATGTCAGTAAATTTAGCCTTGTAATCCATATCCCAAACATCAAATTCACTTTCGTACTTTTTACGCCACCGGTAGATATTATTTAAATATCCGATGTGGTACTTCTTACAAATTTCTTCCGTAGTAAGATCTGTGGTTAAGTACTCCTTGATGACTTGCCTTTTGAAGGCTTCTGAGTAACGCGTTAATTGTCTCATTTTGGTTGATTTTGTGTCAACCTATTTCAGGACAAGACAAT
>NZ_VORB01000020.1 GCF_007995015.1 Luteibaculum oceani | reverse complement strand
GAACATCCAGGGAGTATTTGGTAGCATCTACACGAAGGATGTAGTCTGTCGCTTGATTTGTACAACCAAAAATATCGGTAACCTCCACTGCAAATTCTTGCTGGGTAAATACTTCCACGGTTTGGTTAGGACAGTCGCTACAACTGAATTTCGCTTTTGGCGTCCAGTTGTAAATAAGTCCGGGGTATTCGGGAAGCTGAGTGGTAAACGAATCGCCTTTTACAATGAGCGTATCGAAGAGGTTAGGCAGAATAATGGTAGAATCTAACCCTACGATGTTCGCTACAACGGTTGCGGTATCGCGACAGCCTTTTAGGTTAAACACCGCCACTTTGTAGGTATAACTATTTCCAATGGAATCGCCAATAGCGCTAAAGCGTACGTTGGCACCAAAAGGCACTGCCAGCAGCGTGTCGGGCGACCAACTGTAGGATGACCCTCCTGATGCTGATAAGGTGTCAATTTGATCGATACACACCTCAAAAGTTCCGCCTTTGGCCTTAGGCAATGGGTTCACGGTAATTTGTTTTTGCAGCTGATCGCTACAGTTTTCAGCCTGATTGCTCACAAACTGCTTGATGGTATAAGTTCCAGGAGATTTGTATAGGTGTTTTAATACCTGCTTTTTCGAAGAACTTACCTGTCCGTCGCCAAACTCATACCGCACATCTTGTACGTTGTTGGTGTTGGAGGTAATAAATACGGTGTCGTTTAAACATACCTCGCTCGGAGCAAAGAACCCTGCCAATACTTGTTTTACACGTATGGATTTAGAGATGTTGTTTACACAGCCCTCTTTGGTGGTAAGCTCCAGATTAAGGGTTAGGAAGTTGGTTCCCGAAGGTTCGTTCACTGGATATACTGCTGGGTTGGTACTTCGGGTATCCACTCCATTTCCGATAATCTGCCACTGGAACTGATCTACGTTTATTCCGGAAGTAAACTTCATGGCCAAATCGCTGCGGTTACACACCTCGTTAACCGATTCTATTTTGGCCGTTGGAATGGCCACTTTGATGGTTTTCTCTATGGATGCAAAACACCCAGCTGAGGTAACGGCCTCCAAACGTATGGTCTTGTTGCCTCCAAGGAGCGATAAATTAAAGTTAGGGATAAACGGACTTTGCAATACATCGTTGATATACCAGTTGTAGGTGGTTCCTAACTCTTGGTTTACCATAGCAATACGCACCCTATCGTTATCGCAAAGGGTTGTGTTAAAATCTAAGAGCCCATCGATGGTGAAATCGGGGGTTGGGATGTCTTGAATTTCAATGTCGTTGCGATAGCTGTTGATACAACCGGTGGTTTTATTGAGCACGGTGGTCGTTACGGTAAACCGTCCAGAGGAGACAAAGCGGTGCGAGCGGTTAGGCCCAAACTCTAGCTGAGTACCATCTCCATAATCCCAAGAGATTTGTACGTTCTCTGTAGATGTTGCGCTAAAAGGTACCGGAGCGTTGATACAAGCCTCAGTTGGTACGCTAACATTAGCCGAAGGAATTTTATTGACCGTAAAATTCACCCTATCGTTCAATAGCTTCGTGCAACGACTGTTGCCCATGTCTTTAAACCCAGCGATGTAATAGGTGTACGAACCTACGG
>NZ_VORB01000019.1 GCF_007995015.1 Luteibaculum oceani | reverse complement strand
ATTCTTTGTAAAGATTCTGCTGTTACCATTACCGCTACTATGGTTGGAAACGGTCCTTTTGATCTTGAAATCTCCGATGGCAACGGAAATACCTATCCTGCGCTTAACGAGCTACCGGTAATTAACTCCTATCAGTTCTCTCAACCGCTTTCCGATATCACCACCTTTTCGGTTACACGCATGATAGACAATAGCTCTCTGCGTTGTCCTATCGTAAAACCTGCAGCCATCGAAGTGGGCGTATTCGAACCCATCGTAGCGAAACTCATCGAAGAAGACTGTATCCTCAATCCCGATGGAATTTCTTTCCTTGGGTTTACACCCGTTATTGAACTCTCTGGCGGAGATGGAACCAACTACCAGTACGATCTTTTTGTAGATGGCAATCTGGTGAAATCTGGTGCTCCCGCTCCAAGTGCTTTGCATAGGCTGGATACCCTTCCTAACGGAGTAGAATATTCCTATCGTTTTTACGATGGATCCAACTGTCCGGATGTGGAAGCTGTATTTAACCGTCGTCCAAGAAAATACTGTGAGTGCGCCACTTTTGCCGGTACTATGGATATAAATCCACTGGAGTTCTGTGAATACGAAACTGCGGTGGTGCCTAACGTATCCAATTCTTTCCTAGAACCTGAAGACACGCTTTATTACATCCTTCACGATAGAGCAGGTATCGTTTTGGGAGAGCGTTTAGATTCTAACCAGTTCCCTTCCTTCGACTATTTCCCTGCGCTAGAGTTCAACAAGACCTACTACATTTCTCCTATTGCAGGAGATCGCCGAGGTGGCGGCATCGACCCCATTGACACCTGTGTATCGGTTGGAGATGGTACGCCGATTATCTTCCGTCCACAACCTGCCGTTAGCTTTAGCAGTTTGGGTGGAGACATCTGCGAGGGGGACATCTTTGAACTTGGCTTTGAATTTACCGGTAACGGGCCCTTTAGACTACAAGGAACCGCCACCAACTCCAAAGGGACTTCGGTGCTCGATTACAGCTTCTTGCCCGATTCGGGATCTTTGCCGCTAAACCCACTGGAAAACACCGTGTATCGCTTTACGCGACTTTCCGATGGCAACGCCAATACCTGTGAGCTGAATTTCGATACCCCCATAGCGGTTAATGTATTCGATCTTCCACGGGTTTCGATTACCGATCCCGATGAAATTAACATCTGTGAAGGTTCTTCTACTCAAATCAACGTAGCCATTACAGGTGGAACAGGGCCTTACCGCATAGAGTTCCTTAAAAACGGCGCTCCTTTTGGGAATCCCGTAGTGACCAATAACAACAGTTTCCAACTCAATGTATTCGAGGGAGGACTTTATCAAATCAACGCCATTCGCGATGAAGGCGCCAATTGTGGCGGGCTGGTACTCGATGGATCGGTGCGTGTGGTAGTTAAAAAACAACCCTTTGCCAATGCAGGGCCCAGTCCTATAGAGGTATGTGGAAGTTTTACCCAACTCGATGCGACCCCTTCCTTTGGAAAAGGAGCTTGGCGACTGCCTTCAGACGGTTCTTTTACCTTCTCCAATAACAAGCAATCGAAAACCTTTGCCTTTGTTCCCGAGCCGGGGGAATACCAGTTCATTTGGGAAGAAACCAATGCACCTTGTCCCGTTTCTCGCGATACCGTTTTTGCGACCTTCTTCGAGCAGCCCAAAGCCGACGCTGGAGTCGATTCACTCTTTTGTGGGACTTCGGCTCAGCTTTATGCCACCCCATCGGTAAGTGGGCCTAAAAACCGTAGCTTCTGGATTTATAACGGTTCGGGGGCTGTGGTATACGAAGATGCGCAAGAGCCAAACTCTCGCGTTAGCGTGGGTACTTCCGGTACTTACGATCTCATTTGGAGAGAAGAAGCTTCGGCTCAATGTGTAGATCACGATACCGTTTCTATTGTATTCTCCGATTTCCTTCGCGCTTCGGTAATCGATACCATTTGTTTGAACAACGGAGCCAACTACCAATTTGTAATCGATGTACGCGGTGGAGACCCCGCTTCTATTACCGTTAATGGTAAGCTCGTCGGTTCATTGCCCTATACCACACCGGTTCTTAACTCAGGACAACCCTACAAGTTTGGATTTAGCGATCAAAGTGGTTGTGGGTTCTCCGATACCCTTCGCACTTCCTATGGTTGTCCTTGTCTTAGCGATGCTGGTAGTCTTGTACAAGACACCCTTTTTGCTTGTATCGGAGATCGCCTCATTGCGCAAGCTACTTCCGATTATGTCCTCGACTCGGACGACACCTTACTTTATGTGTTACACACTGAAAGTGGAGCCAGTTTGGGCAACATCCTACATTTTAAGGGAAGCAACGGAATTGTAGCCAGTAACAAGGCCATTGCAACCGGTAAGGTATATTACCTATCGCGCGTTGTGGGAACCAAAAACGGTTCTACCCTTGGACTTAACGTTAAGGACTATTGCTTAAGCGTGGCTCCAGGTACCCCTGTAGTATTTGGAAAACCAGCTCAGGCTATTGTCTCGGCAACTTCTAAAATCTGCGATGGCGAAAATGTGTACATCACCATTAACGGTTCGGGAGTAGGGCCTTATGTCTTTACCCTTAAATCGTCGCCCACCGATGTAGGGGTTAACTACTCTCTGCAATCGGGTGAAAGCATAGAACTTTTATCTCCGGCCGTTGGTTCCTACACTTATTACATCGCTGGTTTTAAAGACATGGGCAACAGTCGTTGCACGAAGCTATTGAACGATAGGGTGAATTTTACGGTCAACAAAATTCCTTCGGCTAATGTTAGCGTACCAACTGAAGCTTGTATCAACGCTCCGGTACCTTTTAGCGCAACATCTACCGAGAACGTACAAATCTCTTGGGATTATGGAGATGGATCGCCTGTAGAGTTTGGGCCTAACCGCTCGCACCGCTTTGTCTCCTCTGGACGGTTTACCGTAACGACCACCGTGCTCAATAAAACCACCGGTTGTATTAACAGCTATCGCAACGACATTGAAATTCAAGACATCCCAACCCCCGATTTCACCATCGATGGGCTCTTAGATTTTGCAGATGTACTTTGCGATAACGACCGGGTGCGTATTGCCATTGTAAACCAGGATTTAGGAACCACCTACAACTGGTATATCAACGATGTATTGCAAAGTCCGTTTATTCCTAACTTTAATTTATCGCTCCTTGGAGGTAGTAAAACCATACGTTTGGAGGCCGTTACCTCAGCCGGGTGTTTTGCATCCATAGAGAAAACCATCAAAGTGGCCATTCCAACGGCCAAAATTGAATCGGTTAACGAAGTGTGTAACCGCAGCGATTTGGCCATGAAGTTTACTTCCGGAATAAACGTAGATCAGTTCCAGTGGCAGATTATCGGAAATGGAGTGGATACCCGAAGTACCAACCCAGCAGTATATCCAGTGAACGAACCTTCGGGAACCAACTTCCTAACCCTTAATCTGGAGCTTACCACCAAAGAGGGCTGTGTAAACAACATCTCTAAATCCATACGTGTAAAACAAGTATTGGCAGGGTTCTTTGCCCCGAGCGAGGTTTGTTTAAACGACACCGTATTTATTACCTCCAACACCAACAACGTACAAGATGTGCGGTATGAGTTTGGCGACGGGCAGGTGAGTTCTTCGAAAAAGCAGGTATTAAAACACCTATACAAATCTCCTGGAACTTATACCATCAAGCAGTTTGTGAGCAATCAGGCTGAAAACTGTAGCGACCAGCTGCAAAAGCAAGTCATTGTGAACCCACTGCCTAAGGCCAAAGGAGGAACTTTTGAGGTGTGTATCGATCAAATTGACACCTTATCAGCATCAGGTGGATCATCCTACAGTTGGTCGCCCGACACGTTGCTGGCAGTGCCTTTTGGTGCCAACGTACGCTTTAGCGCCATAGGCGATTCCATTGGAAATAGTTATACCTACAAAGTGGCGGTGTTTAACCTAAAAGGCTGTCGCGATACCGCAACCGTTGTAGCGAACATCGTAGGGTTAGATTCTACCATTATTCTGCCTAACATCTTCGATACCCTCATTGTAAAAGGCGATTCGTTTACAACTCAGCTTCCCGAATACCCTGGACTTATTTACAACTGGACGCCAAAAGCAAAATTCAGTTGTAGCGACTGTCCCAACCAAACCGTGGAAGTATTTACCCAGCAAGAATTTGCAGTGGAGGTTACCGATATTTTTGGTTGTACAAATCAAGCGACAGACTACATCCTTCGTGTAGATGCTACCAAATACTCCCTGGATGTTC
>NZ_VORB01000018.1:2500-5103 GCF_007995015.1 Luteibaculum oceani | reverse complement strand
AAAAAAGTTTACCTGAGAGTAATAAAACTTAAAGTTTTCACAACGGAGAGTTTGATCCTGGCTCAGGATGAACGCTAGCGGCAGGCCTAACACATGCAAGTCGAACGGTAACAGGGATTGCTTGCAATCCGCTGACGAGTGGCGCACGGGTGCGTAACGCGTATGCAACCTACCTTTTACAGGGGGATAGCCCAGAGAAATTTGGATTAATACCCCATAACATTGCGACAACACATGTTGATGCAATTAAAACTTCGGTGGTAAAAGATGGGCATGCGTTCTATTAGCTAGTTGGTAAGGTAACGGCTTACCAAGGCTACGATAGATAGGGGTTCTGAGAGGATGATCCCCCACACTGGTACTGAGACACGGACCAGACTCCTACGGGAGGCAGCAGTGAGGAATATTGGTCAATGGGCGAGAGCCTGAACCAGCCATGCCGCGTGTAGGAAGACTGCCCTATGGGTTGTAAACTACTTTTGTATAGGAATAAACCTTGGTACGTGTACCGAGCTGAATGTACTATACGAATAAGGACCGGCTAACTCCGTGCCAGCAGCCGCGGTAATACGGAGGGTCCAAGCGTTATCCGGAATTATTGGGTTTAAAGGGTCCGTAGGCGGGATAATAAGTCAGTGGTGAAATCCTATAGCTTAACTATAGAACTGCCATTGATACTGTTGTCCTTGAGTTTGCGTGGAGTAGGCGGAATGTGACATGTAGCGGTGAAATGCATAGATATGTCACAGAACACCGATTGCGAAGGCAGCTTACTAAAGCAACACTGACGCTGATGGACGAAAGCGTGGGGAGCGAACAGGATTAGATACCCTGGTAGTCCACGCAGTAAACGATGATTACTAGATATTTGCGATATACGGTAAGTGTCATAGCGAAAGCGTTAAGTAATCCACCTGGGGAGTACGGTCGCAAGATTGAAACTCAAAGGAATTGACGGGGGCCCGCACAAGCGGTGGAGCATGTGGTTTAATTCGATGATACGCGAGGAACCTTACCAGGGCTTAAATGCAGAGTGACGGATTGTGAAAGCAGTCTTTCTTCGGACACTTTGCAAGGTGCTGCATGGTTGTCGTCAGCTCGTGCCGTGAGGTGTTGGGTTAAGTCCCGCAACGAGCGCAACCCCTATTTCTAGTTGCCAGCATTTCGGATGGGGACTCTAGAGAAACTGCCAGCGCAAGCTGTGAGGAAGGTGGGGATGACGTCAAATCATCACGGCCCTTACGTCCTGGGCCACACACGTGCTACAATGGCAGGTACAGAGGGCAGCTACATAGCGATATGATGCGAATCTCAAAAGCCTGTCTCAGTTCGGATCGTAGTCTGCAACTCGACTACGTGAAGCTGGAATCGCTAGTAATCGCGTATCAGCCATGACGCGGTGAATACGTTCCCGGGCCTTGTACACACCGCCCGTCAAGCCATGGAAGCTGGGGGTGCCTGAAGTCGGTAACCGCAAGGAGCTGCCTAGGGCAAAACTAGTAACTGGGGCTAAGTCGTAACAAGGTAGCCGTACCGGAAGGTGCGGCTGGAATACCTCCTTTCTAGAGAAGAAATAAAATCGAGGGTAGACTTAAAGAGAAGAGAGAAAGAGAAGCGAAAGGCTTTTCGATGTTTTCCAAACATATACATATAGATAATTTAACTGGAAATACGGCCGTCCTTCGGTCAAGTGGGTCGTTGTAACCAAGGAGTAGAAGAGACGTCGTAATGAATAGTAATTTATTACAGTCCCATAGCTCAGTTGGTTAGAGCGCTACACTGATAATGTAGAGGTCCGCAGTTCAAATCTGCGTGGGACTACAACTGGGGGATTAGCTCAGCTGGCTAGAGCGCCTGCCTTGCACGCAGGAGGTCATCGGTTCGACTCCGATATTCTCCACAAGCGTAATAGAGAGATTTATTACAGTTAAAGTTCTTTGACGTACTGAGAAAAACCAATAGAAAACGAGAGACTTTTTTTAAAAAAAGCGTAAAAAGCTAATAAGAGCGTACGGGGGATGCCTTGGCTCTCAGCGGCGATGAAGGACGTGGTAAGCTGCGAAAAGTTACGGGGAGGTGCACACAACTAGTGATCCGTAAATATCCGAATGGGGCAACCCATCATGTTGAAGACATGATATCCGAAAGGAGGCTAACCCGGGGAACTGAAACATCTAAGTACCCGGAGGAAAAGAAAATAAAAATGATTTCCCTAGTAGCGGCGAGCGAACGGGAAAAAGCCCAAACCATAATTGTTTCGGCAATTATGGGGTTGTAGGACTACAACGTGGACTTACATTATATAATAGAATGTGTTGGAAAGCACAGCCATAGAAGGTGATAGTCCTGTATATGAAATATAGTGTATACCTAGTAGTATCCTGAGTAGCGCGAAACATGTGGAATTTTGCGTGAATCTGCCAGAACCATCTGGTAAGGCTAAATACGACTGAGAGACCGATAGCGAACTAGTACCGTGAGGGAAAGGTGAAAAGTACCCTGAATAAGGGGGTGAAAAAGAACCTGAAACCGTGCGCTTACAAGCGGTGGGAGCCTTCGGGTGACCACGTGCCTTTTGCATAATGAGCCTACGAGTTACCGTT
>NZ_VORB01000017.1 GCF_007995015.1 Luteibaculum oceani | reverse complement strand
AAACTCCATCGGAAATACACGACGGAATTATTAACCCGCTGACAACCTTTTTTAGGAATAAAAATCAATCGTTAACTTTAACCAGGAATTAAAAATAAACCTGTCAACTTTTTTCAGGACGGGACACATCCTTCATCAGTTCATCCTTCATCAATTCATCAGTTCATCCCTTCATCCCTATCACCCTAAATCTACAACTACACTTAAACTTTATTAACCCATAATTAAGATTCCAACTTTCCGCAACATCATTTTTTGAACTTTTGTTTTTTTTTTTTGTGATTTCGCTCAAATTTTAAACAAACCTAAATCATGAAAAAAGTTTTATCCCTCTTTGCAGCGCTTTGCCTTTTAACTGCTTGTAACAAGGAAAAATTAGACGAATTTGTAATTGATAATCCTAATCAAATAAAATCCAATGGTTTTGTTGACCCAATCGTTGAACCCGCTCAATACCGCACGTCAGGTAGAAATGTTGTTCTAGGAATTTATGAGGCTACGCCTAATTACTATATTACATCTGTTGATCTAAAAGAAGGGGATGGTGTCACATCCACCGAATACAATTATGTACCAAAATTTGAATGTGTTGTATTTAAGGATGAGAACAACCCTTCTGATGACTTCCTTGTTGTTAACCCCAGAGCGGTTACATTAGGTTATAATGGTTCCATTTTTATAATTCACCAAAATAATCTTTATGTTTCCCTGGACATTGATGCTTTGGGTGACGCCCTTCAAAATGGTACGATTAAGGGTGAAGTCGGTAGTATTTATGAATTAACTAAGCGTTTGGGTGAACTCCCTACCAATCCCATCACTAATAGACCACAAATTATCTTTATTAATGTAGGTGAAATACCTCCACTTATGGCAGATATTACTACGATAAAAACGGCGTTACATGACGTGTCTTTAACGGAAAGCGACCTAAGCGTAATTAATACAACAGACATTATATATATGACAAATGGGAATGGATCCGGTGGTGATTTATACTACTTCGAGTTGGATTACAAAAGAATCGCTTCTAGAAATAAATATACCTTGAATGAAACAAGCAATCTTCTTTCTGGAGTTTCAACAATTAATAGCACCTGGTATAGAATCTCTTCCGATGAGAACAACCTAATAACCTGGTCTCTTAGCGAAGGCGAAATAAAGGGATATAATTTAAATTATAATAATGGGAATATTTCTGTAGGAAGCGATTTTGTAATCGGGAATATTGGCAGAATTAATCGGTCTCAAAAGCCTGCTGATATTGAAGGAGAAACATTTGTTGTAAGGGGAGAAAACAATCACCACGTTGACAACTTAGAGGGCTATTTTCATTACAGGGAAGACAACTCTTCCAACCATTTTTGGTATGGATCAAATAATGTTGAACAAAATGTTAACCACAAAACTTCAGTTATAACCTACACTTCTAACAAAGATGAAGCTTATAATTTAAGAGATTTAGGAACTGTAAACTACCAACCAATAATTGAGGCCCAACCCATTTAATTAATTTAATTTTAGGCCCATGGAGAAACATCCATGGGCTATATCTAATTGAGAATGCGCTTTTCCTTTCTGATAGGATTATTTATTTGTTTACAAATAAGTGGGCAAGAAATTGAAGGACGTCAGTTTATTTTACCCCTTTTTGCTCCATCAGCACCATCTGGATTAAGCAATTCCTTTTTCATTGAATCCGCGTATTGCATTGATTCAGTGGAATGGTCTATTCCTTCACTAAAAATTAAAGGATATGTTAAGGTTGAGCCTGGAATACGGACAGAAGTTAAGGTACCGAATTTTATAAATGGCAATGGTTCATTCAATAAACCAATTTCCTTGCCAAATCAATCAAAAAAAGATAATAAAGCCATTCATTTCAATTCACCTAAGCCCATCGTTATAAGTCAAGTTGGAGCTTATGATGGTTATGGATTGAGGGCTTTTCCTATTTCATCCCTAGGAAATTCCTATCATCTTGGTGGAATCTCCAATTCTATCAATTGTGAAAACCGAAATATTTCGGAAGGAAATTTAATTGGCTATGTGGTTGCATCTCAAGATTCAACTGATATACGAATTGATTATACATCCAATGGTCAAGCTTCAAATTATAAATTAACCCTTAATAAAGGTGAAGTATTCTACTGGAAAAACGTATCCAATTGCAAGGATCTGTATGGTTTTAAGGATTTGAATTGTAAAACCTTGGCGGAGAATCACATTTCTTCATCCAAACCAATTGTAGCTGGAATTTATGGAGACCTTATCCTGAATATTGGGAATAGTGGAGGTAGTGAATTAACATGTGCTCAACTTTTACCCATAAATTTTTGGGGTACTAAATACCTTTTTAATCAAGGTTTTTCGAGAGATTCTGTTATAAACCCGGAAAGAATTTGTAATACTCCAGATGTAAAAAATAATAACAACTTCATTCAAATAGTTGGATATTGTAATGACTCGATTCTAATTACCTATTCAGATTCTATTATCAAAACAATTATCCCTGGAAATCCAAACTGCGTTTCCGGGTTTTCATCATTTCTAATAGAGTTACCAAACAATTTACCTCAATGGGGTCAACCTTCGCCAATTACAATCATATCGAAAAAACCTATCCAAGTAATATCTCTTTCAAAAAGTTTTAATCAAGATCAAATTGTTGATCATGAAATCTCCTTGTTATTACCTTCATCTACTTGGAGCAATACTTCATTCTTTTCTCCAATTCGTTTTGAGAGTTCAATAAAAAGTTCCTTGGCACTTATTTATATAGAAGGAAACACAATGGATGATAAGATTTCCTTAAATGGCAAACCCCTTAACAACTTTCCCAAATATCAAAATCAATTATCCGATTTTACAGTTTACAAATACAATTCAAATCTAAACTCCAAGGGTATAAAAATCACAAATAACACCTCTAAACAGATTTACACTGAGTATCATTTCGAGCTAAATGCCTTTAAACCAAAATCTGTATCCTTTGAAGGCGCCCTCTCCCTCGACACCATCCCCTCCCTCTGCGACCAATGCGCAGAAATAGAAATTCGAGGGCCTTCTAATCTTTGTTCGGGGGATACCCTTCGCCCTTCGGTTGATCTGCTCACTTTTCTCGAACCCGAAGACCTCTCCTATTTCTGGGATTTTGGAGATGGTACTTCCTCCACGCTGAAAAATCCTAAGCACCTTTATGCTCAAGCTGGCACCTACACCATTACTCTGCGCATTCAAAGCGGTAATGCCTGCTTCCTCTTTGCCGAGAAACAAGTCCAAGTAGAACATATTGCGATTAATCTTTCTTTCCCAGATTCTGTTTGTAGCCCCAGCGATATTTTAGTACAACACCCGATGCAATCGGCCCTAGATTCGGTGCAAGTGCAGTACTATAGCTCAGATCCCTTCCCGCTTTCCATTCCCGATTTAGGAGTACCAGAAAACTGGGATGGCACCCTCGCCTCCGCCGATTCAGCATTGGTTTCTACCATTAACATTGCCCCTTCTTACCCCGTACCGGGCAACATAGACTCAGTCTGCGTTAACCTCAAACACCCGTACATAGAAGATGTAAAGCTCTTTTTAATCTCACCCCAAAATATTGTCTACCCCCTACTTACCAACCCTAATAGCAATGGACGGGCCAACTTGAGAAAAACCTGTTTTTCAGCTTCGGCTTCTACTCCCATTCAAAATGCCAAAGCACCCTACACTGGTGCATTCTTACCCGAGGGTGGGTCTTTCCCCTCTGGCGGTATAGGATCCTCGGTTTCGGGAGACTGGAAACTTACCGTGGGCGACCGTACTTCGCTCTACACTGGCCAGCTGCTCAACTGGTCTATCTACGTTTCCTCTGCCAACTTTGTAGATTACAGCTGGTCTAACAATACCAACCTGATTAGCCCACCAAATAGTCAAGGCGAAAGCGTAATTCGGGTTACCGAACAAGACACCTTTTTACTCACCTCCACCTCCCTTGCAGGTTGTTCCCGAGTGGATACCATAGCTCCTTTTGTTGGAAGAAACCCCGTACCTCTCTCCCACCGCGACACTCTGCTTTGTAACATCTACAAAGACTTCGATTTAAATCAACTCATTACCGATTCACTAAAGCTTTCTGGTGGGGTTTGGACTATCCTTGGCGGTAACCCCGCTAATCTTTCGGGTTCTCTTTTCGATAACCGCGGGATTCCTGCCGGTGATTACCAGTTTCTTTACACCCAAGATATTTTCTGTGGAAAAGACTCCGCTTTGGTGAATGTTACCGTGACCGAACTTCCCTTTTTAGGTCAAAATGCTATTGACACGCTATGCGATACCGAAAATCCTCTGGATCTATTTCCCTACCTAGGAAACGATGTTACTTCAGGTGGATTTTGGACCAACTACGACGGAGTGCCAGAAGCAGCTTTTGCAATCAATACCGGTATCGTTGATCCTAGATTCGTTCCCGAAGGCAATTACTTTTTCTACTACAAAGTTCCCGTTGCAGGTTGTCCAGCCGACTCCTCCAATGTCAACCTTCAAATCCATCACCAACCCGATGCAGGTTCTAACGGAGATACCATCATTTGTGAATCGGGGATTCCCCTTACCCTGCTCACGGTACTTAACGACAACCCAGAAACAGGTGGTACCTGGACCGACTTAGATAATTCAGGTGGATTAGATGGACAGCTGTTCCGAGGAATAGACACGCCCAATAATCCTAACGAACAGACCTTTACTTTCGACTATACCATCAAAGGAAAAAAAGCCTGTATCGATTCTTCGGCATTGGCTACCGTTCGTGTTATTGCCGCTCCAGAGCTTACCTTCTCAGCGGATTTCCCTATTCTTTGTAAAGATTCTGCTGTTACCATTACCGCTACTATGGTTGGAAACGGTCCTTTCGATCTTGAAATCTCCGATGGCAACGGAAATACCTATCCTGCGCTTAACGAGCTACCGGTAATTAATTCCTATCAGTTCTCTCAACCGCTTTCTGATATCACCACCTTTTCGGTAACCCGAATGATAGACAATAGCTCTCTGCGTTGTCCTATCGTAAAACCTGCAGCCATCGAAGTGGGCGTATTCGAACCCATCGTAGCAAAACTCATCGAAGAAGACTGTATCCTCAATCCCGATGGAATCTCTTTCCTTGGATTTACACCCGTTATTGAACTCTCTGGTGGAGATGGAACCAACTACCAGTACGATCTTTTTGTAGATGGCAATCTGGTGAAATCTGGAGCGTCAGCTCCTAGTGCGGTTCACCGTTTAGATACTCTTCCAAACGGAGTGGAATATTCCTATCGTTTCTACGATGGATCAAACTGTCCGGATGTAGAGGCTGTATTTAACCGTCGACCAAGAAAATACTGTGAGTGCGCCACTTTTGCCGGTACTATGGATATAAATCCACTGGAGTTTTGTGAATATGAAACCGCGGTGGTGCCTAACGTATCCAATTCTTTCCTGGAGCCCGAAGACACGCTTTATTACATCCTTCACGATAGAGCAGGTATCGTTTTGGGAGAGCGTTTAGATTCTAACCAGTTTCCTTCCTTCGATTATTTCCCTGCGCTAGAGTTCAACAAGACCTATTACATTTCTCCTATTGCAGGAGATCGCCTAGGTGGCGGAATCGACCCCATTGATACCTGTGTATCGGTTGGAGATGGTACGCCGATTATCTTCCGTCCACAACCTGCTGTTAGCTTTAGCAGTTTGGGTGGAGACATCTGCGAGGGCGATATCTTTGAACTTGGCTTTGAATTTACCGGTAACGGGCCCTTTAGACTACAAGGAACCGCTACCAACTCCAAAGGGACTTCGGTGCTCGATTACAGCTTCTTGCCCGATTCGGGATCGCTACCGCTAAACCCATTGGAAAACACCGTGTATCGCTTTACGCGACTTTCTGATGGCAATGCCAATACCTGTGAGCTGAATTTCGATACGCCCATAGCCGTTAATGTATTCGATCTTCCACGCGTTTCAATTACCGATCCCGATGAAATTAACATCTGTGAAGGTTCTTCTACTCAAATCAACGTAGCCATTACCGGCGGAACGGGACCTTATCGCATAGAATTCCTTAAAAACGGTACTCCTTTTGGAAATCCCGTAGTGACCAATAACAACAGTTTCCAACTCAATGTATTCGAGGGAGGACTGTATCAAATCAACGCCATTCGCGATGAAGGTGCCAATTGTGGCGGGCTGGTACTCGATGGATCAGTACGTGTTGTAGTTAAAAAACAACCCTTTGCCAATGCAGGGCCCAGTCCCATTGAAGTGTGTGGAAGTTTCACCCAACTCGATGCGACCCCTTCCTTTGGAAAAGGAGCTTGGCGACTGCCTTCAGACGGTTCTTTTACCTTCTCCAATAACAAGCAATCGAAAACCTTTGCCTTTGTTCCCGAGCCGGGTGAATACCAGTTCATTTGGGAAGAAACCAATGCACCTTGTCCCGTTT
>NZ_VORB01000016.1 GCF_007995015.1 Luteibaculum oceani | reverse complement strand
CCATCCCAGAGTCGTGATTCATCCATCTACGCCGTTTGATGTGCAAAAAGGCATGCTGTCCTCGAATAGGAAAGTCTTGAATCGTTATCTCCTGATGAAAACCCTTTGAGCTGAGCTTATTTTTGGCGTACTCCATTGGAGCCTTATTCTTTTCTTCAAAATAAAGCTGCAGTTGCTCGCCATGACTTTCATGCTTTAACACATCAAAATAATCAACTAGGTATTCGGGTAATAACAGCTTAAGGAGGCTCAAATCAGACATCAAATTGAATTTTTGCGAAGAACTTACAATTCACTTTCTCCACAACTTTTTGTCTTGATCCATAATAATGTAGTAAAACAACAACAACTAGACTACTTACTCAGGCCATGCTAAAATTTTATTTAAAAGTCAACCCATTTTGGGATTGATAACTGAGAAACATATTAGGAAGTTTGTATTAAAAGCTATAGAAAGTATATCAGTAAAATATTATTTAGTTGGTATACTGAGGGTTAAGGGGTATTTTTGTATAAAGTATTTATCTAGGGTTTACAATTATTAATTGAAGCCTATTATAAATTATGATTAGAACAAAAAAGAGGCTGTTAAGCCTCCTGGAAAAGGGGTTAACGTACTTGGCTGTACGAATCCTTGGAAATATACTGCTAGACTATGTTTAGCAGTATCCTAAAATGAAATCTGACCGCAATGCGGTAAATTCTGCTTGACAAACGCTCACCCGGTACGGTGGGCGTTTTCCCTGTGTCTTGGAGCAAAGGTAACAAATCCCTACAACTGCACATATAACCCATTTCTTCGAAACGGATTGTATTTTCTTAAAAAGAATTGTTACCAGCTCATCCCATATCAAATAGTGGTAAAATGGATAGTAAGTAACAAAATCTCCCCTTAAAAAAAATGCCTTTCCTATTAACTTACAAGGATTTACTTTTTAAAACAATGTCCCTGTCCTTTTGATTAATTTGTTTTAATAATTCATACTGCAGTCACTTCAAACAGATGAACCATTGTCACTTTTATATTAATGGCAAGGAGATTCCTTTTTTTCTTCCCATACGTCTAGAAGGTCTTGGTAGTATTCCTCTGTAAACTCATAAGCTACTTTGTAAACTGCAAAGTTATTTCCCGCAGATGTCTCCTCTATTAACCAACTTACTTTTTGCCCGATAGATCTTTGTAAAGAGTCATACTGAGATGATGAACAAAAATTAATTTTTAGTGTATCATCAATAATAAGTTGACCTTCAGGAATATAGTCGGAACGATAATAAACCCACGGCTCAGTAAAACCTGGTGATCTAGAAGCACCAAGAATATTTTCTGAACCTATTATAGTTTCCCCCATCTCCACCAATATTGTATCCCGCGAGACACCATCCGAATGAACTGGAAAAAAATATGGGACAAATATTAACTTGTGAGTTGTAGAATTTTTAAACTTTACAATATCCGTTGTTTCAAACGAATCAGACTTATGTTTGCTGCAACTAAAGAGCACAGTACAACACAAAAACAAAATTAATTGCACATTTATTTTCATCTTCTATCTAAAAAGCTTTCAAAATACAAGTCAATACCCTTTCTGGAAACACCATAAGGTTTGTCTAAATCTAATAAAATAGATCGCACTCTATTTATAGCGTTTTTCTCATTTGTTTCATCAACTATAGCAATAATCTCCTTCTCTATGAAACCAGGAGAATATCCTGATATTTCGTCAGTATAATCATCAGCGCTTATATCCATTTCTGGTGTTATATATAACTTATCAATTAGCCCTGGCTTTTTAACTAATTGTGCAATACAATTATCGGGGACATCCAGAACTTTACAATTTGCGCCGTCATAAAAACTTCCTGGAACTGGGCAGTCACAACAATTTACTGGTGTATAGTAAAGGTTGTCCAAATAAATAAACCCTTCTTCACCAGTTGGCACCTCAGCGATAAAGCAATCTCTAAAAGTGTTTGAAATATATTTAAAATCATCTTTATACCCGAATGAACAACCACCATAACCCTTATCAACAAACTGATTAAAGTTATCCACTAGGTCTATGAATAGCGGGGAGTAGGGTTTAAGGACGGGGTCTGTTACATAAGTTTCTTTATTATACGCTTGATTATCTACATATGATCGAAATGTAGGATCTTTATAATTACCTGTATTAAAAACACCAAGATCATTATACTCTAGAGGAACTATAAAGGCTTGTATTGCTCTAGCCCAACTTTCTGTAATTACATTGTTAACTAAAAAATAACGTATTACTCCGGCAATTTGTCTATGTGTAGTATGTCCCCACTCATGAATAGTAGTACTCAGGATTTGACTTACCTTTCTTTGAGTTCCATTTTTATTTTTTCCTTTGATTCTAATTGAATTAAATACCCCCGTTGGTTCATTGTGCCCATTATTAACGCCAAGAGGGCCTTCCGTTTCCTCGTGGTCATAGGCAACCTTGTATTTAGGACCACCACTGGTAGGCCGTGTAAGATCTTCAATGTTTCTATAAAAATATCTCGCACTGGCTCTATGAATTGCCGAAAGCCCTTTTGTTTCACCAAAGTGGCTTTGGACATCCAAGTTCCAGGATTCTTTTTTCCAGGGGCCCGTATACCGAGCTTGAAAGATACTTCTAACCCTAAGGTCATAATCATTTGTTTCCCAGATTAGTCTATATCTAACTTTTCTTCTGTATTGAGTAGAAATAGTATAATAACCATTTAAATCAGTATAAGTTTCTCTTTGTTTTGTATATCTAGTAGTACGAATTTTTGCCTTATACACAGGTACCAAACCGCCAACAAGATCATCCCAAGCCCTTATCCTTCCGGAGGGTCTCCATTTAGAAGGACGTTTAAAACTGATCCCCAGAGGCTCGGTGAAATTATTGGTAAGATGTAATGCGCCATTTACCAGCTCGTCAATTACGTTTGAAAGAATTTCATCCTCCATTTCCTCAGGGAAATACTGTTCGTCAATAATATCATAATCAATACCCGGAGGGAACGAATGTGCAACTGAAACAGAAGTGTATAATGGATTTGGAGTACTATCAGGTAAGGTTGGATCTTTATAATAAGTGCCTCCTTTTTTAATTTCATAAAGTAACGGCACCTCCGAATAAATTACGCTGGTGTCCCTCTTTAGCATTCTTCTTTGATCTTCATTCTTAGGTTTAAACTTTACATAATAATGTGTCAATCTTACGTTTAAATATTTTAACGAATCATTTCCCAAAATCATTAAAGAATCCTTAGATCTTTTCATCACCTCCAATGAATAGGGATTTTTTAGCTGCTTCCCTAGGATTAATAAACCTTCCTCTGGGAAATCTGAGAACCCAATCAATTGGGAGTCAGGGATGTATTCTTTTTTCACCGGAATCTCTTCTTTTTGACAAGCGCTCACAAAGACCATTATTGTGATTAACACATAAATATTTAATTTCATTTAATAATTTATTTGTTTGGCACAACAAATAAATTATTTTTTTTAATGACAAATTTATATAGCAAAATTAATTGAACAACTTAGTGAATTTTTGACCTTGCTATCCTTTATGGGGCTTCCTTATACCTGGATATTTTACTTGCATTCAAGGAAGATACTATCCATTACCTCAATTCCTCATTTTATTTCTTAGGTACCAGTGATAGCCGCTCTATCCCCTTCTTAAGGTTGGTAATTTGCTTTACCATAACATTCGATTTTGATTTATTTGAATAAATGATTGTTTTTAGCTTTCCAGGCATTGAATTGCTTGTGAGAGCTATTAGCCATAAGCCTTCTTTTCCGCTGGTTTATTATCTCTTTTGCTGCGATGTAGACATCGACACCCCTTCCTGTTATGGCTAGGTTTTCTCTTGGATTTAGAATATCTCTAACCGTTTAGTATTGTACGCCGGGTAGCTACTTGGCAATAAGCCTTCGGTTGCCAAAACCTAGGTGCTAATTTATTTCTCGTAGGTCATCAACAGTTATAATGTCCGTCTTCATTTTTCCATAAGCTAAATTGTCAGAATAACAGCCGAATTGGTGTTTATTATGTCTATAGGTATGCATTTTTTGTCTTTTATATACAATTATTGTCGGTACTAGATAAAATAGGCATAAAAGTTGCTGCTTGATTGTCGGATATAGACTGCATTTAGCCTCGCATTAGCGGAAATTTGTACAAAAGGCGTAAGGTGAGTAAAGCAGATCTTAAACAAGAGACTATATTGATTTTGAAAAACCTTAAAAAGGTTCACGAAACCCTTGGTTTATCACAAACCGAGCTATCCAGAGATATAGATTGGGATTACCAGTCGTATAGTAAAATGGAGCGAGGCATTTACCACATACAAGCTGAGTTATTACTTCCTATTTGCAAAAGATTTAAAGTTAAATCGGAATCCTTTTTTGATTTTGACGAAGTAGTAAAAAGCAATGTGGAAACAAATACGGATCTGAGTATTGCTGATGAAGAAAAAGGCGAATACGCAGCGGAAAGCCCAATAAGCTTAACCGTTTCTATTAACCCAAATGATCCAAAATTCATGGATCTTCTCAAAGCGTTTGTAGTAAAAAACGACCGCGATTCGTCCCACAAGAAAAAGTAAAAGACTGGTAATTAATTAGTTACTGTACGGATAAATGACCTCAGCGGGATCACAAAGCCATTACGCACCGCATAGTGGCTTTTTTGTTTATTAACATTTTTTTAATTCTCAGCAACCAAGCTTCTTTCGACCCGTCTATTTTTTATTGCACCAACCATTTTCCATAATCCCAATGAATTTTAAACAACTCCTACCCTTATTATTCCTTTCTATATTATTTCCAACTATATCAAAGAGCCAAGTAAGTATTTCTCCCAGTTTTAAAAGATACTCAATGACCTACGTACTTGCAACGGGTCCAGGTCTTGATTTCGAGTTCGCATATAAAGGAGATAAATCGCTTATTAGTAAGATGTCTATGGGCGGCGGATTTAGTTATTTCCTTCCCATTTCTTCTGAAGAAAAATTGACTGCCTATCCCTATAGCAGTTGGGATGAACCACAAGATGTTGTTTTTACCGAAACCCATACTGCTTACGCTTTTTCCGTGTTTGGCAAATACTACTTCTTCGGCAATTATGTTGATAGCAAAATAGCCTCTTACATAAAAGCTACTGTCGATTACCAGATAGTTAAAACCAAACTAAGTACACAAGACCAAGATTTTGATAGAAACACCCACCGCATTTTGCGCGATGAAGAAGACGGAGCAGGTGGTCCAACTCTTGGACTCGGGATTGGACTAGAAGCTAGAATTACACCAAATATTCTTTTATTCGGCGAAGCCAATGGTTTTCTACCAGCCAATGAAGTAAATGATCAAGCAATACAGGTAAATATTGGCGCTGGAACCATATTAGCTGCTGGAGCAAGGTTTGCCTTTGATACTGGAGGTAGAAGTTCTGGATCAAAATCTCGTAGAAGAAAAGGTTTTGGACAGTCCAAAGCCTATAAGGCCGCAAGAGCTAAAAGTTCGGGCAATAGAAAACCCACAAAAAGCCGCACACCAAAATCTCGTAAGCCAGCTCATCGCAGTTATCGGTATAACTAGTTGTGCTTTCTATTTAAAATAGTTGCATTTAGTTTTGTAGTTTCCCCACATAATTTCTTCCTACATGTCGACACTACTTAGAGGACTGATTTTGTGTTTCATTGGCGCCCTGCTTTCCAATTCAAATGTGAAAGCGCAAATAAGTGTTATTCCCACCGGTCATTTCTATGGAATGGGAGAATACAGCTCGGTTGGAATTGGACTTGGATCTGAGTATACCGTTCGCTTACATCAAAGAAGAAAATACAGTAGGGTTTTCAGGGCTTTTGGAGTGGATTTAAACTTCTATTTACCGCAAAAGCTCGATGACCGTTACACCGTATTTGCAACGGCAAATGATAATGGAGAATCAATACCGGTAGAGGTAAATTCCACTTTACAAGCCTCCCACTTTTCATTTTACTGGAAACAATTTCTTGGTGATGGCGACATAAGAACGCGTCACCGCTGGTACATGAAATTTGGATTGGGATATACGCTACTCATCGAAAACAACAAGCCTGGAGAATACGATCAATCCCGATACACCATATACTTTTTCGACCCAAAAACCTACCGCTATGGCTTTGTAGTTCCTTTGGGAATTGGTGGAGAGCTACACACAAAATTCGGGAACTTTATTTGGGAAACCGGTGGATGGTTTGCTCAAAATAGACGGGACGAGGAAGACAGAGCCACCGAACTAACTTCTGGTTTTCAATTCACATTGGGATACATTATCCACTTAGGACGTCGTTGGTAATTAATAAATCTCAAGTGTCATTTATACACTTTCTAAGGCTAACTTTGCCTTAAATTACCGCTAGATGATAGAGCAAATTAAAAACGCGATTGTAGAGGAGTTAATCTATTACAAAGTAGAATTAGACAATCCCGACTACACCCCACTAGCAAATACATACAGCCCCGATGAAGAAGAGGGAGAAATCATCAAAAAGATTTTTCTTAAACCCTTTACTCGCATAGCTGAAACCTACGAATTTCAGCACTCCATTGACATAGACCTCAACCCGCTTTACTGCATTTGCAATAACATTTTCGAAGAAGCTAGCCTCGAAGGACACACTAAAGATGTACTCACCCACTTACTCGAGGTATCGAGTCATGGTAACATTAGAAATGGAGACCTTTTTATTATACGCTACTCGGGAGTTACCGTTGATGAAGCCGATTACCAAGCAGTGGGTATATACAAGGTAGAACAAAAAGAAAGCTTTTTAGAAACTGGAGCCCACGGTAGACTTGAGTTTAAGCAAGGAATTGGCGCCAACAAACTAGACAAAGCATGTTTGGTTATTGACACCGACGCCCCCTTTACCATACAGCTAATTGACAACGTAAGTAAAGAAACCAATTTCTGGAAAAAGGAATTTGTAAATGTCGGACTCAAGCAGGATCATGTTAACGCAACCAACCAGGTGATTTCGTTAACTAAATCCTTTATCACACAACAAATTCCACATGAATACGAGGTGGATAAAACGGATCAAATAGATTTACTTAATAGATCTTCGGCATACTTTAAAATGAACGACCAATTCAAAAAAGAAGAGTTCGAAGAAAATGTATTCCAAGATCCAAACATGATCGCTTCATTTCGAAATTTCGAAAACGAACAGCGAGAAGAATTAGAAGTTGCTCCCAGAGAGGAATTCACCATTTCTAAACCCGCTGTACGAAACTCTAGTAAAGTATTTAAGAGCATACTAAAGCTGGATAAAAACTTTCACATCTATATCCATGGCGACAAAAGCAAGATTAAAAAAGGTGTAGATGAATCGGGTAGGAAATTTTACCAGATCTTTTACGAAGAGGAAAGATAAAATCAATAACTCGTTATATTAACCGGAAAAAGGTGGCATGAAATACTTCTTTCCGGTTTTTTTATTGGCTGTTATCATTAACATAAGCGCTTGCAAGCAATCACCCCCATCAGCAGACAAGGAACATCATCACTCCGAAATTCCAAAATTTGACTCCCTAAAAGCCAAAGCTTATGGCGCCGATGACTACGGCATGAAAACCTATGTAATGGCCTTTTTATACAAGGGTGAAAACAGATCTACAAATCCCGACACTACTGCCAAAATGCAGCGTGCCCACATGGATAACATAAAAAGGCTTTCGGAAGAAGGCAAACTCGTTATGGCGGGTCCTTTTTTGGACAGCAAAGATCTAAGAGGAATATACATCTTCGATGTAAGTGACACTGTGGAAGCTGCAGCACTCACCCGCACCGATCCAGCTATCCAAAGTGGTTGGTTAACTAGGAAATTAAAACCTTGGTATGGGTCGGCTGCAATTAAAGAACTATCTACAATCCATAAAACAATTGCTAAGGAGAGTATATAGACCGTCATCAAATCCTCGACAGAAAGATTATTAAACATTTACATCTATAATTGAAAAGGGAAGTAGCTCCACTTCCCTTACCCTTCTTCCTATTGAATTCCTACCCTTGACCGCTCCTCATATTTTATACGCTGAACAAAAAATAATTCAAAATTAAGTGGTATTTTAAGATCAAATCAACTCTTTAGGAAATATTATTAACTAGCATCCTATTTACCCATACTTTGTTTGGAGAATTTCATTTTTCCCAAATATCATTCCAGAAAAACCCTATACAGCTTGTAAAACAAGGCTTTCTTAGTTTTTATACTACTCCATCGTTACTTTAGACTATAAAGTCAAGATTCCAACTCATTAGACTAATTTTTTAGACCCCTAACGCAATTAGACCCTTATTTTGCTTGTATCCGACGAATTATTAGATAATTTCAACGAAGAAATAATCAAACAAAAATCCAATCGCACCCTCACTGATTGGAATCTTGTTACCTTAAAACCACCTTTATGAATAACTTTACCAAACGGGCCATTGGTCTGGCCATCCTGCTGCTACTATTCATAGCAGGAAATGCGCAACAAAAAGCAGTGCTTAAATCCATCGAAGCCAAATTAGAAAGGACCAGCACGCTTCATTCCATCCAACCTTTTTCACCCATTTCAGAGAACCTCAAAAACCTCACTGCCTTACCTGAAGGTATTGATGAGGCCAAACTACTCTCTGTAAACAACCAACTTTTAAGGAAACACCTTAAGTCGAATACTGAACTAACCGCAATTAGTATTCCCTCCTTTTCTGGAAACTGGGATTTAATTCTTGAAGAAGTTTCGTTGTATTCAGACGATTTTATTCTTAATACTCCGCAAGGAATAGTTCCCAATGAAAATAGCGGTAAGTTTTTTCGTGGGATTGTTCAGGGAGCACCTAACTCTATTGTGAGTGTATCGGTTTTTGATGATGAAATTCAAGCCTTAATTGCGCTAGACGGAATCAATTACACGCTTGGAAAGATGTTAGATAAAAAGGGCAACCCAACCGAGACCTACATTTTATACAACGAAGGGCAGGTACCTACGGAATTCCCAAACTTCTGTTCGGCAAAAGAACAAACCGGAAAGGTTAGAGAATTTAGTAGAGACAACACCAGAAAAAATAGCTCTAAGTGTGTAAATGTTTATTTCGAACTAGACTACGACGTATTCCAAAATAAAGGATCCGTAAATGGTGCTAAAAACTACATTTCAGCGGTATTTAACGAAGTAGCCACACTTTATGCCAATGATAATTTAACGGTAAAAATTTCCGAAATTTTTGTTTGGAACACTGCTTCACCGTATACAGGAGCAAGTTCTACATCAAACCTAGATCAGTTTAGAGCTACTCGTCCAAACTTTAATGGAGACCTAGGTCATTTAATCGATTTAAAGCCATCTAACGGAGGTATTGCCTATGTTGACGTTTTATGTAACAACACATACAATTACGCGTATAGCGGTATCTATGATTACTACAGTAATGTACCAACCTACTCTTGGACAGTAGAGGTAATTACCCATGAAATTGGTCACAACTTAGGTTCTCCTCACACCCATTCTTGTTCATGGCCAGGTGGTCCTATTGATAATTGCTACACGCAGGAAGGCGCCTGTTTACCAGGACCAGCACCTCAAAATGGGGGTACCATTATGAGCTACTGTCACCTTACCAGCCATGGAATTAATTTTAACAATGGTTTTGGACCACTGCCTGGAGACCTTATCCGCGATAGAGTAGCAAATGCAAACTGTTTAACTACGTGTAGCGAAGGAAATGTTTGTGCTGTTCCAACAGGATTATCTACAGCCAACGCCACCCAGACTAGTATAGATGTTTCATGGAATGCTGCTTCATCTGCAAATTCTTACGATTTAAGATTTAGACCTCAAGGAGGAAGCTGGACTACCATTACCACCTCTAACACCAGCTACGCTCATACGGGACTTGCTCCTTCCACCACCTATGAATACCAAGTAAAATCCAATTGCTCTGGCGAAAGCAGTGCCTATAGCTCTACGGTAACTGGAACTACCCAAAGTGATCAAGTCAGCTACTGCTCATCTCGCGGAAATAGCACATCAGATGAGTGGATTCAAGCCATTACAATTGGTTCTTTTAACCACAACTCCGGAAACAATAGTGGATATGCCGATTTCACTAATCAAACGCTAACCGTAACTTCTGGTAGCTCATATGCTATAGACTTAGACCCTGGTTTCTCAGGTGGAGGCTTATTTGGATCTAACAGCTATCCAGAATACTGGAAGATTTGGATAGATTACAACGGAGATGGCGACTTTACAGATGCTGGAGAACTGGCATTTGATGCTGGATCTACTTCGAATACCAACGTAACGGGCAGCATGCAAATTAAGTCCGGACTTTCGAATACCACCACTCGTATGAGAGTGAGCATGAAGTACAACGCTGCTCAATCTTCTTGTGAAACGTTTAGCTATGGTGAGGTAGAGGATTATACCGTTAGTATTCTGGAAGACGTTCCGCAACCGTGTAATACTCCAACGGGACTTGCAAGCTCATCGGTTACTCACAACTCCGCAGTCTTAAGTTGGAATGCAGAAGCTACGGCGAGCTCTTATATTGTAGATTACAGGGTAAGTGGTGGTTCTTGGACTACTGTTACAAGCACAAATACTTCAGTAACCATTTCTGGATTACAAGCAAGCACAGGATATGAAGCAAGAATTGCATCTGATTGTGGCAACGGAAATACCAGCGCCTATAGCGGATCCATTTCATTTACTACCGATCAAGCTCCTCCTACCCCACCTTCTTACTGTGCTTCTAAAGGAAACAACTCCTCGGATGAGTGGATCAAGAAAATTACTCTGGGTAACTTTGTAAACAATTCAGGAAACAACGGTGGTTATGGCGACTTCACCTCTTCTGCATTTGCTCTGAGTAAAGGAGTGAGTTACAACCTACTTTTGGAACCGGGTTTCTCTAGCGGATTGTTCGGAACAAACTCTTATCCAGAATACTGGAAAATATGGGTGGATTTGAACCAAGACGGAGATTTTAGCGATAGCGGCGAGCTGGTTTTCGATGCTGGATCTACTTCAAGCTCCAACGTTTCAGGAAGCTTTACCATCCCGAGTAGCGCCTTAAATGGAAATACTCGCCTAAGAGTAAGCATGAAGTATAATGGCGCACAGAGTCCTTGTGAAACGTTCAGCTACGGGGAGGTTGAAGATTATACTGTTAACATCTCTAGTGCCAACACTACGGCTTCCGCTGGAATGCAATATAGCGCAGGTGAACTTAGCGTAGAGTTAGCTCCAAACCCCACCTTTAACATCGCCGAATTAACGATTAGAGGACTAGCGACAGATGAAAAATCTAGTATTCTAGTATCTGATATTACCGGAAGAGTGGTTTATCAGCAAGCTGTAGTTGCAGCGTCGTTTAACAAAGTACAGCTCGATTTAAGCAATGAAGATGCTGGAGTTTACATTGTAATTGTTAAAAGCGGTGACCAAAAAGCAGTATCAAGACTTGTTAAGAAATAACATCCTATAAATCATCAATAAAAAGACCGACCTAGTTCGGTCTTTTTTTTGTTACTTTTCTTACCCAATCCAACCCATCGTGAGAGTTCAAAGAAACAACCCCTCCAAACTTGCTCGTTTTATCATTGAACTTTGCTCGGTCTTTCTGGGCGTTACCCTAGCCTTTGCCTTAAACCGATGGAATGAGGAGAAAAAATTGAGGGTTACAGAGGAGAAAATCCTCACTGAAATCAAAAATGGCCTCGAACTTGATATATCCGATACTGAAGTGAACATAAGTGGGCACAAGGCGGGAATTAAGGCAGCGACTACATTTTTGAAATTAGCTTCTGGAAAGGAAGTACAAAAAGACAGCCTTCTCATTTCTTACCACACCCTTTGGAGAAATTTCATTTCCATTCAGAATGCCAGTGGTTACGAGTCTTTAAAATCTAGAGGTTTGGAAGTAATTCGCAATGATAGCTTGAGATATCAAATTATTACGCTTTATGACTTCTACTACGAGATGATAGAAAAATTAGAAGAAGAATACTCCGAAATGCAGTACACCGAGCACTACTTACCCGAAATGCGCCCAATATTGCATAGACATTTGATGTTTGACGAAAACGGAGTACTTGTAGGAGTAAAGAATAGGTGGTGGCTATACCAATCGGAACAAAAACTTTATTTCGAATTGCTCAACCGTATGATAGAGAATCGTCGCTTTACTATTAGAATTTACAAAGACATTCAAAAACGCATACAACTACTTGTTAGCCAGATAGATAAAGAGCTAGCTAAAATTGATTAAAGCGGTATTTTCAATTGTTTTTTTCTTTTCATTTACGGGAATATTTCAGGCATTTAAACATGTAGTAGAGGCATATCCGAGTCGGTAAATAAATACCGAGTCCCCAAATTTTGAAAGCCCAAGAAATTAAGGTATTCGGAATAGGATTTTGGCTTGTATTTCAATTTAACCTGAGATGATACATCCCAAAACAAAAATTCAATTTATTAGTGAGGAAGTAGGTTACGGCGTTTTCGCTACCGAAAATATTCCCTGCGGAACCATTGTATACGTTAAAGACAGTTTAGAGCTGGTAATTACTCCTACAGAATACCTCCTTCAGTCGCCAGATATGAAAAAAATGGTAGACCGCTATTCTTATCGCGATGAAAACGGAAACCGCATTGTAAGCTGGGATTTTGCCAAATATGTAAACCATTGTTGCAATTGCAATAGCATTAGCACAGGCTATGGTTTTGAAATTGCCATAAGAGACATAGAACCTGGAGAACAAATTACCGACGAGTACGGCATTTTTAATCTAGACGAAGAAATGAATCTTTCTTGCGGCCAAGATTGTTGCCGTAAAACCATAAAGCCCGACGATTTTGATCGCTACTACAAACAATGGGACCAAAAAATTCAACTGGCCTTACCCAAACTTTTTGAGGTGGATCAACCCCTAATGCCCCTACTTGACCCAGCTACCCGGGAGGAACTAGACGCATATTTCATTAATAGCGATAGCTACAAATCGGTATATGCCCTTCGCCTAAAAAACGGAAGTAAAGTTCCCCTCCCGGGAATGGGAATAATTAAGAGTTAATACTATCTTTGCCGCCGCTAACTCCTTATGCTTACTGCACTCCGATTAGTAAGCGCTAAGTTTGAGTTTAAGCCCGGGTGGTGAAATTGGTAGACACGCCATCTTGAGGGGGTGGTGCACTACGTGCGTGCTGGTTCGAATCCAGTCTCGGGCACTCGATGATTAAGCCTTGGCAGAATTAAGCCAGGGCTTTTTTTCTACCCAAAAAGTCTGAAAGCTTGCTTTCAAGATTTTTGGGTAGAAAAAAAGACCACCAGGCCGTTAGGACTGGTAAGGCTTAATTCCCTTCTAGGCTAAACCTGGATCAGTGTTAGCTAATCCCTTTCTTTCATAATGCTTAGAAAATAGATAACTATAACCCGTTAGGACTGCCAAGTCCTATTCCCTTCTAGGCTAAACCTGGATCTGTGTTAACTAATCCCCTTCTTTCATAATGCTTAGAAAATAGATAACTATAACCCGTTAGGACTGCCAAGTCCTATTCCCTTCTAGGCTAAACCTGGATCTGTGTTAGCTAATCCCTTTCTTTCATAATGCTTAGAAAATAGATTACTTATAACCCCTTAGGACTGCCAAGTCCTATTCCCTT
>NZ_VORB01000015.1 GCF_007995015.1 Luteibaculum oceani | reverse complement strand
CGAAGAAGCTAGCACTAATAGCAGTAGCCAATAAGCTCATAAAACAGAGCTTTGGAGTGATAAAGAATGATCTAGTTTACGATCCGAATTATGTGAGCAGAAGAGCAGCTTAAAAATATAGTTTTTTACTTGTTTTTTAGCTTAGTTCTATGTTGTGGGTAGTGTTCTTTTATTTTTTCTATGAATTCCCTTTTCTGTCTGCCTATTTTTAAGTTAGATAAGTAAAAGTCCCCACTTCCTATTAACCAAAATACTTTGTCAACTGCATATGAGGTGGTGTCATTAGCCTTGGCAATCCGATCAATTACTTTCAGGGTCTGAAAGTCAAGTTTTGTTGTTGATTTTTCGTTTTGATCGACTAAGTTTAAAGCTTTGAAAATTTCCTTTAAATGAACATCAGGTTTACCATAGTCACAAAAGCCTAATTCTTTTAAAAAATCACAAGCTAGAGGAAAACCAATGCCTGATATTTCATAGCTAATCAAAAGAGGTAATGCTGGTTTTGCCCTGTTATCTTCAGAAAAGAAGTCAGTCCATTTATAGAAATCATCTACATCCTTAAACGAACATAAAAAATGGGCCGCATCAATAATCGATTGGCAATACTGTGGCCAAATACTCCGAGTAGCTCTCCTAATCTGTCCACTTGGTTTCAATTCTTTTATTATTGCGTCAAGAAGCCTGTCCCTGTCAGATTTTTTAAAAACTTGTGCAACTTTAGTTGGGTCAAAATCAAAAAGAACTTTTCCTAAATTTTCAAGACCATTCATAGATCCACCTATAACCTTCGAACTCATTTGTTTATTTTGAGCCGATTCACATAATCGATAGTAAACTATCTTTAAATCCCTTGGCTTGATGTGTTCTGACTCTAAATGTCTATTCAAAATCTCATCATTGACATTGGCGAATGTCCTTAAAAAATCATAGGCAAATTGATATAGTTCTTTATCGGTCATTTTTTACATTAACCACAACATATGAGCAACACCAGGTTGCTGATAGTGGTTTTTGTTTTTGTATACCGAAAAGTAAAGAAAACCCCCGAAAAAACTAGATTCTGGAGATATGAAATAGGAAAATGTGATGATATATTTTGCAAAAGAAAATGTGATGATATTTATTTTCGGACCAATACAATCCCTATTTCGACCACAAAACTGACTTTAATTTTACTCCAAACTTATTACCAAATCGTCGGCCATTACCATGGCTCCATCACTTAAATGAACTTGTTTTACCTTGCCCGCTGCGGTGGCACTTACCGTGCTTTCCATTTTCATAGCTTCCAATACAAATAGGGGTTGGTTTTTCTTTACCTCATCTCCTGGTTTTACTAATAGTTGAGATAATTTGCCTTGCAATGGAGCGCCTATTTGTTTCGGGTCATTAGGGTCTACTTTAACATTGCTTGCTACTTCTACCTTTAGCTTTTTATCTAGTATTTGTAAACTTCTAGTTTGCCCGTTTAGCTTAAAGAAAACGGTACGGAAACCCATTTCATTAGCTTTAGATACCGATTGTAACTCTATAATTACGGTTTTTCCAGGAGCAATGTCCATTATGGTTTCTTCGCCCTCCTTTAACCCGTAAAAGAAATTCTTAGTGGGAAGGTTGGCAAGGTTGCCGTAGCGTTTAAAATTTTCAACCGCATCTTTAAATACTTTTGGGTATAGCTTATAGGATAAGAAATCTTCCATTTCCAAATCGCGCGGAAATCCCTTTTGGAATGTTTTTATGAACTCTGCGTATTCACTTCCAAAATCAACAGGTTGGAGATGCTCATTGGGTCGGTCGGTATATGGTTTTTCATTTCGAAGTATTATGCTTTGTAACTTTTCGGGAAACCCACCGTGAGGCTGCCCTAAATCTCCTCTAAAGAATCCCTTTACCGATGCAGGAAAAGACAGGTTTTCTCCTTTTTCGTAAATATCCTCCTCACTTAAATTGTTCGACACCATAAACAGGGCCATATCGCCAACCACTTTAGAGCTTGGCGTAACCTTAACAATATCGCCAAACATCTTATTTACGGTGGCATAGGTTTTTTTAACTTCCTCAAATCGGTCGCCTAAGCCCAAGGCAATGGCCTGAGGTTTTAAATTCGAGTATTGTCCGCCCGGAATTTCGTGTTCATAAACCTCTGCCGTACCCGATTTTAAATCCGATTCAAAAGGGTAGTAATAGGTTCTTACTTTCTCCCAATAAACCGATGCTTCGTTTAGTTTTTTCAGATTCAATGGGTTTTCTCTTTCATGTCCCTGCATCATGGCAGCAACCGCATTAAAGTTGGGTTGTGAGGTCATTCCCGATAATCCACCCAAGGCAACATCCACAATATCCACCCCAGCTGCAATGGCATTTTGGTAAGTGGTAGTTTGTAAGGAAGAGGTGTCGTGGGTATGCAAGTGTATGGGTAGTTTAGATACCGATTGAATGGTGGAAATAAGCTCACCAACCGCTTGAGGTTTCAGCAATCCAGCCATGTCTTTTATGGCAATGATCTGAGCTCCTGCATTTTCTAGATCGCGGGTTAATTGCTTGTAGTAGGCTAAATTATACTTGGTTTTATTGGGATTAGAAATGTCGCCGGTGTAGCTTATGGCTGCTTCGGCTATTCCATGAGTTTTAGTTCTAATGGCTTTTAAACTGGGCTCCATGGCCTTTACCCAATTCAAAGAATCGAATACCCTAAAAAGGTCTATGCCGTTTTCTGCGGCATGGATAATAAATTTTTCAATTAAATTATCAGGATATGCAGTGTATCCCACCGCATTGGATCCTCGTAAGAGCATTTGCAGTAGGATGTTTGGAACGGCAGCTCTTATATCTCTTAACCTGCGCCATGGGTTCTCATGTAGAAAGCGCAGACAAACGTCGAAGGTTGCGCCTCCCCACACTTCTATGCTGAACACTTCGGGGTGATTTTTGGCATAGCTTTCGGCGGTTTTTAGCATGTCGTAGCTCCTAACTCTGGTGGCGAGAAGCGATTGGTGCGCGTCTCTAAAGGTGGTGTCGGTATATTGTATTTTGTTTTCCTGCTTTAACCACGCGCAAAAGGCATCGGAGCCCAGTTCATCCAATTTGTTTTTGGTTCCGATAGGATAGGGGGCATGCTTTTCGAAACTGGGAACTACAGGCTTTTCGAAACGTGCGTTTTCGTCAATTTTTTTTACATCGGGATGTCCATTTACAATAACATCTCCCAGGTAGGTGAGTACTTTGGTAGCTCGGTCTTGTGCTACCCGGTAACTAAATAAATCAGGATTATCTGCAATAAAGTTTACAGTGGCCTTGCCTTCTTTAAATGTGGGGTGGTTAATGAGGTTTTGTAAGAACTGTATATTGGTTTTAACCCCTCTAATTCTAAATTCTTGGAGCGCCCGGGTCATCCTTCTTGTAGCGCCATCTAAAGATCTTCCATGAGCAGAAATCTTTACTAGCATAGAGTCGAAAAAGGGAGATATTTTCACTCCTTGGTATAAAGAACCTGCATCCAGCCTAATTCCAAATCCAGCTGCAGATCGGTAGGTGGTTATTATTCCGTAGTCGGGTTGGAAATTGTTTTCTGGATCCTCCGTGGTAATACGGCATTGCAGAGCAAATCCGTTTACTTTAATCGCTTCCTGGTTGGGTATTTTTATTTGGGTATCGCTTAGTTTGTATCCGCCCGCAATAAAGATCTGGGCTTTCACCAAATCTATACCCGTTACCATTTCGGTTACAGTGTGCTCTACCTGTATGCGCGGGTTAACCTCTATAAAGTATACTTTCTGGTCTTTGTCTACTAAAAACTCAACGGTACCGGCGTTGTTGTAGCCTACGTGTTGCGCAATTTTTAATGCCGATTCGTACAATTCTTGTCTAACGCTTTCTTTTAAACCTAAGCTGGGAGCTACCTCTACAACTTTTTGGTAACGTCGTTGTACCGAACAATCTCGCTCAAAAAGATGTACGATATTACCATGTCGGTCTCCTAATATTTGTACCTCGAGGTGTTTGGGTTCCTCTATAAATTTTTCTAGGAAAACGGTTCCGTCGCCAAAGGCATTTTTTGCCTCTCGTGTAGCTTCCTTGTAGGCTTGTTCGAGTTGTTGCTCATTTCGCACAACGCGCATTCCTCTTCCACCGCCTCCTGCGGCGGCTTTTAACATAAGCGGAAATCCTATTCGTTGGCCCTCTTCAAGTGCCTTTTCTACGCTATTTAGTTCTGTTAGGGAGGATTCTATAATGGTAACCCCGCAAGTTTTTGCAATCTTTTTAGCAGCGATTTTATCGCCAAGGGCATCCATAATTTCTGGGTCTGGCCCAATAAAAATAATGTCGTTTTCTGCACAACGTCTCGCGAATTCGGCATTTTCGGAAAGGAAACCGTAGCCCGGATGTATGGCGTCGGCCTGAGTCTTTTTTGCAACCCTAATTATTTCATCAATATCTAAATAGGGCTTAAGTGGATCGTCATCTTCTCCAATTTGATAAGATTCGTCGGCCTTGTATCGGTGTTGAGAATAGCGATCCTCATAGGTATATATTCCTACGGTTTTTAAATTTAATTCAACGCAAGCGCGCCCAATTCTAATGGCTATTTCTCCACGGTTGGCTACAAGTACCTTCTTAATTTTCATGGTGTTAAGATAAAAGTCGATTCGATGTTAGCGAATATTCGCAAATTATCTTGTGCTTTGCAAGTGTCTTACATTTTTTATGACGACAATTAGCTGCAAAAAAAAATCCTCAACCAATTGGCCGAGGATTTTTAATGAAAGGTATAAGATGCTGTTTAAATAATAGCTCCGTCTTTGTCGATTTCAACTACGTCAAATCCAAGCTTATTAATTCCTTCCCAAACGGTTTTTTTGTCTCCAACAATAACCATGATCATTTTTTCTGTTGGAAGGTGTTTTTTAGCCAACTCGTGAATTTCTTCTGCGCTGATGTTTTGAAGAATTTCACTTTGAGTTTTTACGTATCCAGGTTCCAGGTTATAATCTAAAATTCTTCTTAAGAATCCAGCTTTTTGGAACGGAGTTTCGTAATCTAAAGCTTCGCTTTGGGTAAGACTCTTCTTAACAAACGCCAGCTCTTCATCAGTAATTCCAGATTCTGCGTAGGTGTTTATTTCGTACAAGAATTCGTAAAGCGAGCTGTCGGTAGCTTCTTTCTTTACTCCAGCGTATGCTAAAAATCCACCTGGCTCTTTTCCGGCTCTAAAGAAAGATCTTGCCCCATAGGTATAACCTTTATCCTCTCTTAGGTTAATATTAATTCTAGAATTAAAGTTTCCACCCAATTGGTAGTTCATGATGGTGGCCTTGTAGTACTCACCAGTTGGATCGTAGGTAAGGTCGTTCATGTATCCAATTCTGATTTCAGATTGGGCGGCTCCTTCTTTATTCATGAAATAGATTTTACCTGGCTCAGCACCTGCTAATTCTGGTTGCTTCGGCCATTCGTACGCTTCTCCAGTCCATTCTTTCAAGAAGTCTAGTTTAGGTAGAATTTCGTCTTTACTAAGGTTTCCAACTACAACTAGTTTAGCACCTTTAGGACTGAAATATCTATTGTAGTATGCTTTAACATCTTCTAGGGTCATTGCGCTCACAGACGCTTTGGTACCAGCACTTGGAACGGCCTTAATGTGGTTTTCGCCGTAGCTTAATCTTGCATAGGCATCTGACGCAAGCTGCGATGCTTGGTTTTCTCTGTTTGCAATGGCTTCTAAGGCTTGTTTTTTAAGTCTGGCAAAATCTTCTTCCTTAAAGGCTGGCATAAGAATTACTTCCTTCGCTAGTTCAAGGGTTTTATCTAAGTTTTTGGTAAGGGTGCTAATGTTAACGGTAATGTTTTCTGCACCAGAGCTAACACTAACCCTAGATCCTAACTTCTCTAACTCCTCGCTCATTTGCTCGGCGCTAAAGTTTTTGGTTCCTTCATTCATCATTCCAGCCATTAGCGAAGAAATTCCAGCTTTGGCAATGGTCTCATTTCTATGTCCTGCAGGAAGGGTGATTTGAATAGAAACGGTTGGAACTTCGTCAGTCTCTGTACCAATTCCTTTAATGCCGTTATCCATTTCAACCGTCCAAAATTCTGGAACTTGTACAAAAGGAGCTGGTCCTGGCTCTGGTTTAACCGAACGATCGAAGTTATCAACTGGCTTCTGGTAGCTAAGAGAATCGTAGTTGTTTAAGACAGTTTCGTCGGTTCTACCAATGGTAGGAGTGTAGTTATCTTCTGCAGCGATTAAATTCAATTGTCCTTCTGGAACGTAGCTTACGATAACAGCAGGCTTACCTTTTATGTACTCGTTGTAAACTCTTAATACATCCTCCTTAGTAACGTTCATGTAACGCGCTATATCTTCTTTAATGTAGTTGGCGTTTCCTGTAAAGGTTTGGAAAGATGCTAGCATAGATCCTTTACCGCGAACGGAAGACAATCTTTGGATGGTGCTCGCTTCGAAAGATGCCTTGTAACGCTGAAGATCTTCATCGGTTACTCCGCGCTCTTCGAATTTATCTATCGCAGCACGCAGTTGTGTTTCGGTGTCTTTTAGGTTGGTTCCTGGGAAAGCAACTAGAGTGAAACTCATGTTACCAGCAAGTTCAGAACATGGGTTAGAAACCGATGCCTGTAGGTATTTTCCACTTTTTACAAACTCCTGATAGAAAATAGAAGTTTTTCCACCACCTAAAATGTCTGAAAGAATATCTAAAGCCGCCTCATCCTTATGTCTGTTAGCAACTGTTGGGAAATTCATTTGTAGTAGCGGGAAACGAATCTTGTCTTCGTGAGAGATGTAACGGTCTGCATCTAATTTAGCAGGCATTTCTGGCATATCCTCTACCTCTGGGCCTCTATTAATGGGGCCGAAGTATTTTTTAGCCAATTCCATTACCTGATCAGCGCTTACATCTCCAGCAACAGTTAAGGTGGCGTTGTTAGGACCGTACCATCTTAAAAAGAAATCTTTAAGGTCGTCTAAAGTCGCTTCGTTAAGCTCGTTGATATATCCAATGGTAGGCCAAGAATATGGGTGGCCATGCGGGAAAAGTGCTTGGTTAGCGATTTCGCCCAACATACCATAGGGGCGGTTGTCGTAATTCTGACCTCTTTCGTTTTTAACGGTAGCTCTTTGAATTTCGAATTTCTCTTGAGTAACAGCATCGAGAAGCCATCCCATACGGTCCGCCTCCAACCAAAGTGCAATTTCCAATTGGTTAGCAGGAAGTGTTTCAAAATAGTTGGTTCTATCTCTGTTGGTAGTACCGTTAAGGGTTCCACCAGCTTCAGTAACTGTTTTAAAATGCTCTTCATCGGCAACGTGGTCCGATCCTTGGAACATCATGTGCTCGAAAAAGTGTGCAAAACCACTTCTTCCTATTTCTTCTCTTGCAGATCCTACATGGTAAGTAACATCTACATGTACAACGGGGTCTGAATTATCTTCGTGAACAAGTACGGTAAGACCGTTGTCCAGTTCAAACTTTTTGTAAGGAATAACGATTTCGTCACCTTGCTTCTTCACTTCTTCTATCATCGTGTAACCTTCCATCTTTTTATTGCCTTCACAATTCCAAAGTAGTAGGGGGGCGAGCATAAGGCTCAAATACTTCAATTTCATGTTCATGAATTTTGTTCTGCGGCGTGAAGATAATCACAACCTTGGAAAATAGAGGCTTGGTGCTAATTATTGTGATGAGCGGATTGATGAAAACAGATTCAGTTTTGTCTGGACTTTATTAAGAGCTGGATTTCCCCTAAAAGCTTTATCCAACCCATTTTTAAATTAAGAAGGGGCTTCTATGATTTATGTATAAAAAATGGCCATTTTCTTTGATTTAAGTCAAGTAGATGCACACCCTCCCCCTAGTAATTTGTTAAATTATAGCATGAAGTGGTTATTATCCATTGCCATCCTTTTATCCAGTTGTTTTTTATTTGGGCAATCCGAGTGGAAACTTCGTGGTTCTGCAGAGTTTCAGAGCGATTTATATTCTTTTAAATCCAATTCCTCCGAGTTAAATGGTAGACGCCCCGATGCACTGAACCGATTCATTTTCAATTCGCATTTAAGTAATGGAAAGGGCTGGGAAATTCCGGCATTTTTGATTCTTCCTTTTAATCAAACCACCACCTTATATCCTCAGCAAGCCAATAGTAACTACTTATACGACCCAGCCAATATTATTCGCATTTCTCCAAGGTATAAATGGATGCAACTGCATTTAGGGCGGATATTTCCGCAGTTTTCGGAGCTTACTATCGGAAACATTGGGGTGTTTGGATATCATGTTTCCTTGCGTCCCGGAAAATTTGTTCTAGAATATGCCTCCGGAGTTTCGCAGCAAGAGATCTTACCCGACTCTACCCTTAATTTCTTTGGTTTATACAAGAGAAAAATTTCCGCTTTAAAATTAGGGGTGGGCGATGAATATGCTAATTTTTTCCACCTTAATGTAAGTCGATCCGAAGATGTGGTGGGGAATTTAACTCGACTGGAAAGTAGTCCAACCCCAGAGCAGGGCTTAACCATTGCACCAAGCTTTGGTTTTAAACTATTCAAAAAGGCGCATTGGAAAAACGAAGTCGCATTGGGAATTTATACCAGAAACAGCCTCGATGAGGATAGTTTTAATGATGATATAAAAATCCCTGAAGATCTAATAGTTATAAACAGTACTTCTACGGTAGATTTTGCAGCAAGTAGTGCGTTAAGAATAGAGGGTAAAACGCAAAGCTTGGCTTTAAGGGCAAAGTATATTGGACCTGGGTTTAGAGCGCTAGGCTATCCTTTTTTGCAATCAGATAGAATGGATTTCACCATTAACCCTAGCTTTAGGTGGTGGGATAACAAGGTTATTTTTAATGGTTCGTATGGATACCGAATTAATAATTTACTTGAAACCAAAGCTGTTAAAACAACTCAGGCTCTTGTTTCAACCAACCTTTTCGCTCAAATCAATAGTCAATTTTCCCTTGGTCTGTCCTTTTCCAATTTCGGAATCGAGTCCGACCTCAGCTCAGATAGCTTGAAAATTAGGAATATCAGTAATACCATATCTATTAATCCCAGCTATTTATTCAATACCAAGAAATGGCAATACCAAATTTCTGCGGGTTACTCTATAAACGCTTTCGAAGAGTATAACGCCGTCTCAGCTTCAACCCAAACCCAAGCAAATACCAGTGGACAACTTATGTGGTTTGGTGGGGCAAAAGGGAGTGATTTTTCCTATGATTTGGGACTGACCTATTTCAAAAATAACCACCAGATGGCGGGTATTGAGATGTTTGGGTACCAGCTTGGGGCGGGATATAAATTTTTAGAGCGCAAACTGCGTATCAATGCCAGCGTAAATCCGTTAATATCAAACAGGGTAGGATTTAGCAAGGACAATAGATTGGGCGCCAAAATAAAGGCAGACTACCGCCTAGACAAGATTAAAACAAGATTGAAATTATCCGTTTCTAGAAATAATTATGAGTATGGTTCGGTCAGAGCCGGTGTTTATTTCACCGAGTGGCTATACCGAATTTCATTGGCAAAAACTTTTTAAACCCCCAGTTATGAAAAACGTAATACTTCTTTTAACCATTCTGATCTCCAGCTGCCTCATGGGGCAGATTAATGTAACCATTATACCTAATCCACCAAGTGATTTAAGTGCTTGGGAAGATGGAATGTCTCCAGTAACCGTTACCGTAAATAATAGTGGTCCTGAATTTGAGGCCAGGTTTTATGGTGAAATAAAAAAGGATGGAGAGTTAAAGGCAAAAACCAATAGTGCCACTCCAATTCTAACGATAGAGCGCGGCATGAATACTTTTATGGTGGAGGATGTTGTGCCATATGAGGCAGTGGAATTAATAGGGGTAAATACCAAGCGTATTGCTCGTACGGGGAAATTGCCGGCAGGAAGTTATATGTTATGCATTGGATTGCGCTCGAGCACAGGGCAACCATCTCAAGGGTTTAGTGATAAATGTGTTCCTTTCTTTTTAACCTCTTTTCAGCCGCCTATAGCCATTTCGCCAGTAGATGGGATGCAATTACAGGGTAATCAACGTCCCACTTTCAACTGGACCCCGGTTACACCAGCTCCCAAAGGGTTCAGAGTAAACTACAACCTAAAAGTATACGAAGTATTGAAGGGGCAAAATGCTATTCAGGCTATTCGTTCTAACCGCCCAATTATTGATGAAGAAACCAATGGAGTAACTCAGTACTGGCCCGTAGAATGGGATTTACCGGAAGAAGGGGGAGACTATGTATGGCAGGTTCAAGCTTTAGATCAAGATGGTAATCCTTTTGGAGAACAAATGGGCTTATCAGAACCCCAGGTATTTAAATTAGGGCCTGCTGGGGGCGGTGGAAACAAAATAGCCGATGGACAGGAGTGGACCCAATGTGCGGCTTTTACCTGTTCTATCAAGGGGGTTAGTTTGGCTATTTATGTTCCCTGGGATGCAAGTACCACGGGTTCAACAACCTATAAAGTTGTGGCATATACTGTAAACATTAAGTATTACGCTACTGCAGATCAGGTATTAAATGAGTTTGGCACTACAGGTGCACCCGAGGTGGATGATTGGATAGGTTACATTCCCAGTGGATACGCAACGACCTATTGCGACAAAAATGGCTTTCCCATTGTTGATCAGGTAGTGTATGAGGTAACTAAACCCAATCCAAACAATTACAACGGAAATACCAACGAACTGCATGCTTCGGGAGTGTGTTTCGATTATGATTCCTACACGAATTTGGCGAACCATTACAATTTATATAACAACAGCTATTTAGATGTTCCCACATCTTGTTCCGAAGGTTGTCTTCAGGGAGGGAGCAATCCCAATGGTGGTGGAACGGGAACAGGAGGTCCTACCAATGCTGCAAACCAAGAAATTGATGATATAACATTGGATCCAATAGATGAGGATGGAGGAGTAAAACCAGGAGGAGGATTAAATGGCTATGAACCCGCTCCAGCAGTTATTGTTGACCCAACAGATATCATTTTTGTTCATGGGGACGGTGATAATTTCAAACCGTACATCAATAAAGGAGAAATACCTCGTGCTAAAGACTTTTGCTTCTGTTGGGATGGATCATACTGTGAGGGGCAGCCCAACTGTAATTGTTGCCCAAAACGGGAAGTTAAAACGGTGGTGAATACCAAGGCCAACGTTTGTGACTGTCCTGTAAAAGAAGGTAGTACAAGGTCGGTATTAACTGGGGTGGATTGTAAAACCGCTTGTAAATCGTTTAAAAAGTATAGTAAAGTAAAGGATATCCGATCTGGTCAATCGTCAGGTAAAAGGTAACGGAAAGCAATAATAAAAAAGGGTGAGTCCGGCGGGCTCACCCTTTTTTGATTGGGATATTAAAACTTATCCAAGTTCATGACTTTATTCCATGCGGCACAGAAATCCTGTACAAATTTATTTTCGGCGTCATCACATGCGTATACCTCTGCAATGGTTCGAAGTTCGGAGTTGGAGCCAAAAATCAAATCTACGCGGCTGGCTCTGCATCGGCTACCTGTTTTGGGATGAAGCGCGGTAAAATACTCTTCGTCTTCACCTTCTGCTTTCCACTGGTATCCGGGAGTTAAAAGGTTTTTAAAAAAGTCGTTGGTCAGTTGCCCTTTTCTATCGGTGAAAATTCCCGTTTCGGAATCGTCCCAGTTTGCACCAAGAGCTCGCATACCTCCGACTAGAACTGTAAGTTCTTTTGGGGTTAAGGTAAGTAGTTGGGCCTTGTCAATTAGTAGATCCTCAGATTTAACCTTGATTCCCTCTACTTTATAGTTTCTAAATCCATCGGCTAAGGGGCGCATGTATTCAAATGATTCAAAATCGGTATGTTCTTCAGTTGCATCGTTGCGCCAAGCTTCATATGGAATGGTGATCTCATGTCCAGCTCCTTTTGCAGCTTGTTCAATAGCTGTATTTCCAGCTAAAACAATTAAGTCTGCCAAGGATATACTTTTACCACGTTCATTGGCATTAAACTTATTTTGGATTTTCTCAAGCTCCGTAAGGGTTTTCTTTAGTTGTATAGGGTTGTTTACCTCCCATTCCGCTTGGGGTTTTAAACGTATACGGGCACCGTTTACTCCGCCTCTTTTGTCGGAATCTCGATAGGTTGATGCCGCGGCCCAAGCTGTCTTTACCAAGGTCGATAGTGAAAGTCCACTTGAAAGGATTTCTGATTTTAAAAGTTGAAGGTCTCCTTCGCTTAAGTCTACTTTTTTCGAGTTGGGAATAGGATCTTGCCATATAAGGTCCTCTTGCGGTACTTCTGGGCCTAAATAACGTTGCTTGGGGCCCATATCTCTGTGCGTGAGTTTAAACCAGGCTCTCGCAAAAGCATCTTCAAACTCTTCTGGGTGTTCCAAAAAACGCTTGGATATTTTCTCATAAGCAGGATCGAAGCGGAGCGATAAGTCTGTGGTTAGCATAAAGGGTGCATGCTTAAGGCTAGGGTCGTGAGCATCGGGAATCGTTCCTTCTCCAGCTCCATTTTTAGGTTTCCATTGATGTGCCCCGGCAGGACTCTTGGTTAATTCCCAGTCGTAATTAAATAGATTTTCAAAGTATTTATGGCTCCATTGGGTTGGAGTGTCAGTCCACGCGCCTTCCAAACCACTTGTGATGGTGTCCTTGCCCTTACCCGTTCCATAACTGTTTTTCCAACCGAGACTTTGTTCTTCAATTGATGCGCCTGCAGGTTCTCGACCTACATGTTTTTCTGGGTCTGCAGCACCGTGGGTTTTCCCAAAAGTATGTCCTCCAGCAATTAAAGCCACCGTCTCCTCGTCGTCCATGGCCATCCTCTTAAAAGTTTCCCTAATGTCTCTTGCAGCCGCTACGGGGTCTGGGTTTCCGTTCGGACCTTCGGGGTTTACGTAAATTAATCCCATTTGAACGGCTCCAAGGGGCTGTTCAAGTTCTCGGTCCCCGGTATATCTTTTATCTCCAAGCCATTCAGATTCGGAGCCCCAGTAAACGTCCTTTTCGGGTTCCCAGATATCTTCTCTACCTCCTGCAAATCCGTAGGTTTTAAAGCCCATAGATTCTAAAGCAACATTACCAGCGAGTATCATTAAGTCGGCCCAGGAAATACTTTGTCCATACTTCTGCTTTATGGGCCAGAGTAAGAGTCTTGCCTTATCTAAATTGGCGTTGTCGGGCCAAGAGTTTAAGGGAGCAAATCGCTGCGAACCTGTTCCCGATCCACCACGTCCATCGGTAATTCTGTAGGTTCCTGCACTATGCCAGGCCATGCGAATGAAAAAGGGACCGTAATGACCATAATCTGCAGGCCACCAATCTTGAGAGTCCGTCATGAGTTGACGTAGGTCGGCCTTTAAGCCTTCGTAGTCCAACTTTGAAAAAGCTTTGGGGTAATTAAATTCTGGATCTAGGGGATTAGATTTACTGGAATGTTGTCGTAGCAGGTCAAGATTGAGTTGGTTGGGCCACCAGTCTTGATTTTGGGTTCCTCTTCCGGCTGTATGTTCCATTGTTCCATGGTGGAAGGGGCATTTCCCGCCAGAGTTTGCTGTATAACTTTTCGATTGATTTTCCATAGATGTGTTTTAAGGGATACTAAAGTAGTTCTAGGTTATATATAAGTAAAATTGATTGTTTTTATTTAAGTATAAGATATATTGATTCTTTAGTATTTGTATTCTGGCCAAGAAGTTAATCCTTAATGATTTAACTGAAAAATTGAAGTATGAAATTTAAGGGTTCTTGGCTTTTTGAGAGGGGTTATAATAGCCTAGAAGGGAATTAAGCCTTGGCAGTCCTAAGGGGTTATAAGTAATCTATTTTCTAAGCATTATGAAAGAAAGGGATTAGCTAACACAGATCCAGGTTTAGCCTAGAAGGGAATAGGACTTGGCAGTCCTAAGGGGTTATAAGTAATCTATTTTCTAAGCATTATGAAAGAAAGGGATTAGCTAACACAGATCCAGGTTTAGCCTAGAAGGGAATAGGACTTGGCAGTCCTAAGGGGTTATAAGTAATCTATTTTCTAAGCATTATGAAAGAAAGGGATTAGCTAACACAGATCCAGGTT
>NZ_VORB01000014.1 GCF_007995015.1 Luteibaculum oceani | reverse complement strand
AAACTCCATCGGAAATACACGACGGAATTATTAACCCGCTGACAACCTTTTTTAGGAATAAAAATCAATCGTTAACTTTAACCAGGAATTAAAAATAAACCTGTCAACTTTTTTCAGGACGGGACACTCAATTCCTCAATTCGTCAATTCCTCAATTCGTCAATTCATCAATTCATCCCCCCTACACCACCTACGAACTACCAGCTAATCCCTACTAGCCAATTAGGAATCTCAATTTCAACGGTCTTTTAACTCCCTGCGCTTGAGATATTTTATCATTTTTGCGGTCATGAGAAATAGTTTGTTATTCACCGCCCTAATTGCGATACTCACCTTTTCGGCTTGCGAAGAGCCTTTGGAAGAATTTAAAAATGGTGCCCCATCTCCATTTGCTGTACAACCTGTTATTTTAAACGATAGTACTGCAAAAATTATGTGGTCGAAATCTATAGACCCAGATGGAGATTCCGTTATATACGATGTATACCTTTCCGGAGCTATTCAGGGAGCAAGTTTACGCACAACAGAATTTAGATTTCCGCAAAACCTTAATTCTCAAATCACCTACACTGGAACTGTGATTGCAAAGGATCCATTTTTGGCAGAAACTCAAGTGGCATTCTCTTTTAAAACCAGTGGGAACGACACCACGTCAAGCAATTAAGAGTATATCCGTCTTAATTAACGATAAATTTCAAGGGCTTTTTACCGTTTACAATTAAATGGTAAAGGCCCTTTTCTAAAGACTGTACATCAAGCATGTCTTGATCTGCATCTAACAGCCCATCCAAAACCAATTTACCAGTGTTATCAAACACCTTGTAGCTGGAAGGCTCTTTTACACCAATTATCCAGATTCTTGCTTTTGTGGGGTTGGGATACAAAGACAATTGATCCAACTCCTCCTCACCTATTCCAACAGTATTGGTAATATTTACGTGATAATCTTCTACTTCTCCCTCACCGAAATTTTCACAAGGACCTTGGCTGGCATTGAATTTCATGCTCACCCGCATTCTGGTCACCCCATTTTCCACCCAAGCTGGTATGGCAAAGGTGCCCTCAACAGCTTCTTCCGAAGTTTTCCCAGCATTATAAACCAACTCATCCTCATCGTAAAACGATCCATTTCGATTAAGATCTATCCAAATTCTCCAATATTCTGGGTAGGTGTTGGGGCCTAAAATCCCTCCATCAAACCCAGGCACCAATTCAAAGGCTATGTCCGCTGTCCTTAGCAATGGAATTATTTCTGAGGTAAAATCCCCATAGCCTCCATCGCTTCCAGATACATTTTGAAAATTATTAAAGGAAACTCCTTCTATCCATTCGCTGCTCGCGTTACTGCCATAAGATTCACAATATCCACTAGGAATTTCACCTGTTGTAAATTCCGACACCCCTGAAAAAACACTATTCGTTTCGCTGCATAAGGATCGAACTCTAAATTCATAAATGCGATTTTCCACCAAGTTGCTAAGATTAACCTCAACCGAATTTGTAGTTGCAGAAGTCCACTTAACCTGGCCTTTTAGGCGATAATCATAATCGTAAGAAGTAACTCCCTCCACTTCATTCCAAGTTAATCGAGCACTATTTGATCCAACACCAGTTTGAGTAGCCTTATTGGGAGCAACACATAAATGACCACAGCCAGATAAGCACGTAGCATTGGCTACCCTACTTCGAATTAGATCTCCGGGAAGAGGACCAAACCCATTGTTAAAATTGATTCCATTAGAGGTTAAATGACAGTAACTCATTATAGTTCCGCCATTCTCGGGTTGTGGACCATCTTCACAGCTTCCTTGCGAAGGATAACATCCGTCAATTGCACCTCCCGGCCAGCTGCAGTCGTGCGTATGTGGCGATCCCAAATTATGCCCTATTTCATGGGTAATTACTTCGATAGTCCAGCTATAGGTTGGAAAACTTTTGTAATCTGATTCTATTCCACTATATGCATAGGCAGAATTCGTACAAAGAACGTCTACATAGGCAACACCCCCTAAATTGTCCTTAAGATCCACCAAATGGGCAATATCCCCATTGTATACGGGTCTTAAAGCCTGAAATTGCTGTAACTGCGAAAGTGACGATGACCCTAAATATGGACTGGGTAAATCCCAAACAAAAATCTCCGAAACCTGAACCTGGAGGTTTTCATTTTTGTAAAGGGTATGAATTTCATTGAACGCACCCAGTAAATAGTTGGATGCCGCCTCAATAGAGCCCTTATTCTGAAACATGTCATAGTCCAGCTCGAAGTACACTTGGACACAGTTTCCATGTGATTTTCTGGGTGACTTATTTGCCAATGGGTTATTCAATTTTAAATCTGAGCTTACCGAGCAAAAGTTTTCCCTTTCCTTCTTAATTCCAGACTCCTCAACAAGGACCAATCCATGTTGTGGATGATTTCCTAGTGCGTAGACCTCATCCCCTTTAACAATTAGCCCCTGCATTTTACCTTCAAAAAAAGAAATACTCACCAGCGATTTTTCCACGCCTTTTATGGTTCCACTGTAGAATTCGGCGTTGATGGGAAATGACTTTCCACTGGCACTTTTTATTAATGCATTTGGCGCCACAGGGTAATTACGAACTAACTGCACCACTTCTTCATTGCCATCCAACACTAAACGAATTAGTAGGCTATTTGCATTTTGGTGCTCACCATTTAACTTCAATTTCCAAACCTTAAATGCTTTATCCTGCTTTAGCTTTATTTCTTGAGAATTTAAGGTCATTTCGGTAGCTAAATCAGGGACAAAATCGGCCTGAATTGTTGCTTGAATAGCATTTTGACCATGGGCTATGAGGAGACTTAAAGTTGTGTATATCAGAAGAATGTATCTCATGGGGATAAGATGATTTCAGTATAAGTTACGTTTTACAAAGGGAAGACGGATTTTATTCGACGAGGATCATGTCCCAAGCAATTTTTTCTTTCGATAATTAATGCAAAAGATGGTCCAAATGAACATGCAGGTGATCATCCACACTAAATTCCACTCCTTATATAAACCCGAACCGGACAACACCAAGTTATCGGAAGGATTACCCTCGAAAAATAAAACCGATGCTTTTTCACCTTCTTTTAAGCTGCTACTCTCGCTCACAAAAGCTTGGTACGACTTCCCTTGGAATTCAAAAACCACCGAAACTTCAGGGGTAGCATTTACCCTAAACAACCTTTTGTCCTTTTCTCCATTGTACGCGTTTACCACACCTACCGTTTTAGATCCAAACACAAAAAGCTTCCACTCTAATGAAAAAGGAAGTAAAATGAGAATTACCAGGCCTGCTAGATAGACTCTAAAATTAACCCTCAACTTGGATAAAAATTCACTAATCCATGAATGCCCCATTGTTGACATCTATTGATTGGCCGGTTAGTGAAAATTGAGACCCGGTAAAAATAAACTTCACCCATTTCCCAATTTCGGTGGGGGTAGACATTTTTCCGAAGGGCACCCGCGCCATTTCGCGTTCAATAATTTTTTCGACCGGTTGATTTACCTTTTCTGCAAATTGCTCCAATCCCGTTCTTGCCATTTTGGTATCAACCCATCCTGGACAAAGGGCATTAACCGCAATTTTGTCTGGAGCCAGTGTGGTAGCCAAAGACCTTGTTAAACCCAGCACTCCTGCCTTAGAGGCGCAATAAGCTTCGTAGCCAGGAACCCCAATTTTAGCTAGTATGGATGAGGTAAATAATATGTTCTTTTTATCTGCTTGCGAAGTTTTTAGATAGGGTAAGAAAGCATGGACCGTGTTATACGCGCCTGTTAAATTGGTATTAATGATGTCAAACCATCTATCTGTAGGTCCGGCGTGGTTCTCTCCACCAATTCCCGCATTCACAAAAATTCCACTCAGCGATTTATTGGCAAGGTCCGCCTTTTCTGCTACCTCTTTCAACTGATTTAACTCGCGTACATCGGCAGTTGCAACTATTGCTCGCTGCGGATTATTTAAAAGCGCCAAAGTGTCGTACAAAGGACCTTCGCGTCGCCCTACCAAAACGAGAATATGATTGTTGTTTGCGTTGCCCAATTCTAGTGCTGCAGCTTGACCAATTCCGGTGCCTGCGCCCGTAATCACAAAACATTTATCCATTACCTTTGCATTATGGCATTAACCAAGACCAAACCTAAAGAATTAGGCTTTAAAGCCCCTGACTTTTCTCTACTTGATCCCAAAGATAATGAAAGCAAAACCCTAAACCTTTTAATGGGTAAAAGAGGGACCATTGTGGCTTTTATTTGCAACCATTGCCCTTACGTAAAGCACGTGATCGAGGAGATTAATAATATTGCCATCGACTACAAAGAGCGTGGAATTAACCTCATCGCAATAAATAGTAATGATATTGAGAATTACCCTGAAGATCATCCCGATAAAATGGTTGAATGGGCTAATGCTCTGGGGTTTCAGTTTCCTTATTTGTTCGATGAAAACCAGGAGGTTGCTAAAGCTTATGATGCAGTTTGCACTCCTGAATTCAGCTTGTTTGATGAAGAATTAAAATGTGTGTACCGGGGAAGGTTAGACGCGGCAAGTCCGGGAAACAAAGCTCCAGTAAATGGTGCTGATTTAAGGGCTGCTATTGATAGTTTGCTTTCAGGAAACAAAGAAATACCCAATCAAATTCCAAGCATGGGATGTAACATTAAGTGGAAATAATATGCGACATAACCTGAGTGAAATATTTGAAGTGATAAAGGATAGACGAACGATATATCCGGAATTATATAGTACAAGAAAGGTTCACAAGGAGATTATCGAAAAACTGCTTAATGCGGCAACTTGGGCTCCCACCCACGGCAAAACTCAACCTTGGCGTTTTACCGTATTTCAGTCTGAGGAAAGCAGAAAAGAACTTGCAAACTTTCTAGTTGAGAGCTATAAACACGCAACTCCGGAAGAAAAAAGAAGTGAGGCTAAGCTTTTGAAAATGGAAAACCGTCCGATGGCATCTACAGCGGTAATAGGGGTTTGTATGGAACGCCAAGAATCGGAAAGAATACCAGAAATAGAAGAAATTATGGCTGTGGCTTGTGCCGTTCAAAACATGCAACTAATGGCTACTGCCTACGGTATTGGAGCTTTTTGGTCTACTCCAAAATTTTTATTGGGCGATGCCGGAAAGCAATTTTTCAATTTAGCCGAAAAAGATCGCTGTTTGGGGCTTATTTATTTAGGATATCCTAAGGATGAATGGCCAAAAGGACAACGAAAACCAATAGAGTACTTAAGTACCTGGAAGTAAAATGATTCGACTGCAAAATTACTACGAGCATCCATCGCAGCGTAGCTTTATGGTTTACGAATTCTCTAAAGAGGAAGCGGGAATTTACTTCGAGCAAATGCTAATAAGTGCAGACATACCATATGAGAAGGGGGAAGAAGAACGCAATGGAATTAATTACCAACTTTTTGGTGTACACAAAAAGCACAAAATTTCCGTTGAAAAAATTAATACTGACACCCTAATCAAACACAAAACCTCTTTTATTCCAGACAAAGGGCTAAAGTGGTTTACCTTCGCCTTTACCATTTTTATACTGGCTTTGGCTGTAATTGGTTACCTAAAAAGCAACACATGAAATTGAGGATTCTTTTATTCTCCTTACTACTAATACCCAATTTGATTTTGGCCCAAAAGCCAGATCAACTCACCTTTTTCGGTATTGAATACAAACCTATTTTCAGCAGTAGATTTTTTACCACTGGTCCCCAATTGGGATTCGAAGACTCTTTGAGTTATTCGGTGACCAACTATTCGGGTTCCTCGTTTGGGATGGTAATTCGCCACAATTTCTATGGGAAATTTTCTTTCGAAACAGGAATTAACATTATTACGCGTAATTACAGCCTGGAACTTAGCGAGGATACCAGTAATTTCTTTGTACAGGATACCTTTAAATTGGTGAGTTATGAAATTCCCCTTTTGGGATTGGTTTATGTTCAGAGTGGTGAGAGGAGTTTTATAAATGCAGGTGGAGGTTTATCCGTAAACTTTTTACCATCAGAATTAACCAGCGGAAAACCCGAGTTATATCAGCAGTTAACTAGAAGAAATGCCTGGGTTTCTGCTTCGCTTCTAGCGCAACTTGGATTTGAATATAGAACGAAAGAATCTGGAATTTTCTACATCGGGGCCTCCTACCATCTCCCCTTCCGAGCATTGGCTAGTTCAAGGGCTGTTAGAATAAAAGAAGGGAATCAGCCCAGGGTGAGTGCAGATTTAAATGGTCGTTTTCTCACCATGAGTTTAAGATACTTTTTCGGGCCTAGCCCAGAAGAAAAAACGGCTTCCCAGTTATAGGAAGCCGTTTTTTATTTGAGTTTAGTTTGGTTTAAACTTAGTGGTTGTGACCTGAATGATCTTCTTGATCTTTTTCGGCAACAATTACGAATTTAATCGCTACTTCGTCGTCAATCATTCTGTCTCCCAATCCTTCGAAAAACTTTCCAGAACCATATTTAATGTCGTATACAGTTCTATCGAAAACCATTTCTCCGCGGGCTACAATTTTCTTGCTCGTAGTAAAAATTTCCGCTGGAAATACTACTTGGCTGGTTATCCCCTTAATAGTTAGGTTGGCCTCAAGGGTAAATTGATTTCCCTCTTCAGGTTGGATGTTGGTTATTTCAACTGAAGCGTATTGATGATTTTCAACATCAAAAAAGTCTTTGCTTTTAAGGTGTCCTACTAACTTATCTCCGTACTCCTTACCTAGGTCGTCACAAGTGATACTGTTCATATCTGCTTCAAACCTTCCACCAAAAAGATCTCCACCGTGCGCTTCGAACAGTCCTTTAGAAAACTTCAATTTTCCAAAGTGCTCTCCACTTACTTTTTTGCCCTTCCAGATAATTTCACTTTCCGTGGTGTTTACTTTGTAAGCATCTCCTTTTCCTTCTTTTCCACCTGCAAAAGAATTAAGTGATACCAATGCGATAGCTAATAGGGTAACTAACTTTGTCATGATTTACTTTTTAATATTAATCCTCTCATTTTATCAAGGGTGTCGTTAAGCAGTTCAAGTTCGTTTGTAGGAATTTCATCTAACACCTTAAAACGTTCCTGAAATTGTTCGTGAACTTCCGCTATCAACTCCTTGGCCTTGGGAGTGATTTTGATATCCACCTGACGTCGGTCTCGTCTACAGGTTGTTCTTGTAACCCACTTTTTGGCAACCAACTTGTCTACAATTCTTGAAACGTTAGAAGATGCATCTATCATCCTTTCATTTATCAGCTGCACCGATGCTGGTTTAGGATCCTGACCGTTTATTATGCGCAACACATTGTACTGCTGAGCACTAAGGTCGTACTCCTTAAAAAGCTGACTGTGAACGGAGTTTAGAAAAGAAGCTGTGTACAAAATGTTAATCTGCGCACGTTGCACCTCACTGGAGAACTTCTTCTGCTTAATTGCTTCCTCAATTTTCATACTGCAAATATATGTACCTACATTTAATGTTGTTACATTTTAATTGTTAATTTTTCTTTTCAATAGCTGCAACAACCTTTTTCAGTGGCTCGGGAATAACATCGTGTGGCCCATCGTACCAGATAAGTTCAAATTGCAGGCCATTTTTTTTGTACTCAGATAAATAGGTTTCCGCCTTTTCCTTGGGAATAAATTCATCTTTAGATCCCAGCACAAAAAATATCTTACCAACCAATTTTTGGTCTAGCATCTTCTTGAAATAATCTTCGGGTAACCCCGCACCCCACAAAATGAGGTATTCGCATCGAACCTTGCTATCTAGTATCCATCGTATTACCGTATGCACACCTTGTGAAAAACCAAAAACCACTCTAGTTTTAAATTGGGTAAAATCGAAAACCCGTGCTACTTCCGAAAGATAAATTTGCTGATCACTTATGGCTTCCTCCCTGTTATAACGCGTCATCCACGTTGCTCCTATTTTACCCGAAAAACCTTCTAGATAAAAGTGATTGGATGCCTCTGGGAAGATCAAATAGTGATCATCCAATTCAGGAATTTCAAATTTCTTCGAGAAATATTCTACTAACTGGCCGTATCCATGGCAAACCATCCAGGCCGTATTCGCGTTCTCTTTATCACCTTTCTCACCGATAAAGTGAGTTTTGGGTATTTGAATTTTTCTCATCATCGAAAAATAGCTATTATACCGTTATGAATGTTAACAGCTGGTTGCAAGGTTTATTTAATAATGCTGAAAAAAAAGGCGAACCTTTAGTTAGCCAGGAATTAAATAGATCGACACGCCACAAAGAAAAATTCCAAAAAATCAGACAACATTCGGTGTGGCAAACCTTTGTGGACAATGTTTTTCAATTGGTATCCGATAATAAAAACACTCCCAACTATTCAGGAATGGAGGCTGGGTTTTACCACAGCAAAAGCAGCAATGGATTTTACCTAACCCACATAGAGGATTTCGAAACCGATTATTTCCGATTCCTCAGCGACTTGATGGTAGAGAATTTGCAAAAAAGCAGTTACGTAGTGCAGATGAAAAAAGAGGAACACCACGAAGACAATGGAAATTGTATAGGCTGGGAAAAATGGTATTTAAAACCGAAAACCAAATTCTCGGACGACGAAAGGCTTATCCAAAGCTATGGAAACGTGCAGATAGAATTTAAAATTTGCAATAATCAGCCCAAGCTTTTTAAGTTACAAAGCAACACATATCAAGGGTATAATTACCATCCGCCCCTCCCCCACAAAGACCTGTGGAAATTACTTTTTACCGTTTAAACGCTCATAATGAATGGCCCACTCCACCTTCCAGGTTTGGCCATTATTATCTGAAGATTCCCAACTCCAATCAAAACTTCTGAAGTTGATGTTATAGAAACGCATTCTTTGAAGGATTTTCACACCATTTTTTCTTGTTTCTCTTGAAAAATGGACCTCATCGCCAACTTTAGCCCCAACAAAGTCTAGCCATCCACCAGCATTGTCAACCCAAACCTGTTTCCATTTGCCATCGGTAGCATCGTAAGACGAAACGCTTTTTCCGTAATAGTTTGGTATACCTGGATCTCCTTTAAAATTTTCTTCGATTACGCAGCCACCCAAAATTTTCTCAATCTTATTGGTTCCAACTTTGTTATCCCCCCAGCTTAAAGCCCAATCTCCTACCCAAAAGTCTAATAGGGTGTGATTTGGCCCAGTACATGGAGCCTCTTTTTGTGCAAATAAAGGGCTGATGAAAAGGAAACTAAGAAGGACTAAGGTAATCTTGCGCATAGCGTTTGGCTTTTTTGATGTAGGTTTTAAAAGTTGGTTCAAAGGCTGATTTATTCGCGATACAAAAGTCGGCGGCATCAATCATTGAGATGGGGAATTTAATACGTCTGCCAATATTTACCAAAGCCCATTTAAATCCATCCGCATTTTTATACTGATACAACCAATTATGCTCTTTCATGTGAGGTAGAAACAGATTAACCTTTTCGGGATGCGGTGCGAACTCATCTACGGTATCATACACCCACTCGGCATAGTTCAACAACGGCTTGGCGTGGTAATCTTTCCACTGGCAGGCTAACATATGGTCTACCCACAAATCGATAACTACCGGAGTCATTTTAGAGGCTAAGGGATACAATTCTTGTTTCACCTCTTTGAAATCTGGATAACTATCGATGAAGAAATCAATTTTTCTATGCAACAATATCCCCTTAGCAATGGAGCTGGGGTAATTTTTATAGTTCGATCCCTTAACCGCATCTCCGATAAAATTGCCGTATAAAATTTCCGGCTCATTACCGGATAAATATGCATGACCTAGGAAATTCACCCTTTTTTTTCCTCCAATGTAAAATTTTAATGCTCCAACCATCAAATTACTATTTTCACCATCGATGACTGACAAAAGAAAAACGTTGTATTGGATCGCCCAGCTATGTGGGTGGATGATTTATTTCTTTTTTGTGCTGCTGTACAACTTGTTTGGCAATCAAGCATCGTACGAAGCCGTTATTGCCTCACTACTCATCGTGTTTGTTGGGATATTAATCACCCACCTTTACCGAGGAATCATTATAAAATTCAACTGGCTGAAAATGGGGTTACTTAAAGTAATTCCACGCATTTTAATAAGCGGCGTAATCTTTGGATTTATTTTTCTCGCCATCCACGATTTGCTCATTCAGCTGATGCTCCCTCAAATTCAAAGCTTTTTTAAATCTGAACTCACTGAGATTTTCCCCATGGTTTTGAACTGGAGTTTGCTGATTGTATTATGGTCTATACTCTATTTTACTGCGCACTATTTTTTTAATTACAAGCGGCAGGAAATTGCAAACCTGAGACTAGAGGCTTCTAGAAATGAGATTGAACTTAACAATCTTAAATCTCAGCTCAACCCGCATTTTATGTTTAATGCTTTAAACGGAATTCGAGCCTTGGTTGAGGATGAACCCGAAAAAGCAAAAAAGGCCATAACGCAATTATCGGTTTTACTAAGAGCAGCCCTAAATATTGGCAAACAAAAAACCATTCGCTTTAGCGAAGAACTCGAATTGGTTAAGAATTATTTGGCTTTAGAAAAAATGAGGTTTGAGGACAGGCTAGAAATCGTTTATCAAATTCAACCAGCTGTAAATAGTATTCCCTTCCCCCCTCTTATGCTTCAAACGGTAGTTGAAAATGCTGTGAAACACGGAATTTCGAAATTACCCCGAGGTGGTATCATAAAAATTGAAGCACTTGACCAATTTGATTCCCATAAAATAGTGGTAACTAATACAGGGAACTTTCAAGACACAGCCAGTACTACCGAACAACAGGGAATCGGCTTGCGAAACACCCGCAGAAGACTTAAGCTTATATTCGGAAAAAATGCTTCCCTCCGTATTTATAACGAAACCGAGAACCAGGTTAAAACTGAAATCAACATTCCTAAAAATTAAACCATGAGAACTTTAATTGTAGACGACGAAAGACTAGCCAGGCAGGAATTAAAAAAATTATTGTCGCAATACGACAATCTCGACATCATTGGAGAGGCAGCAAACGGAGAAGAAGCAGCAGAAAAAATAAATGCGGAAAAACCCGATTTAGTATTTCTAGATATCCAAATGCCTGGTAAAAGCGGTTTCGATTTGCTAGAGGATCTCGATCACATTCCTTATGTGATATTTGTTACTGCCTATGATGAATATGCGATAAAAGCCTTTGAGGTAAACGCACTAGACTACCTGTTAAAGCCAGTAGAAAATCATCGCCTGGAGGAAGCCTTAAAAAAGGTGGAGCACAGGTTAAGCGAGGATAGATCGCACGCGGAGGAAAGCACTTCTACCAACGAGGACGTACTTAACTTGGATAACCAAATCTTCTTGAAGGATGGAGACAAATGTTGGTTCGTATCCCTTTCAGATGTTCGTCTTTTTGAATCGGAAGGAAACTATGTTCGAGTTTATTTTAAGGACAAAAAGCCACTAATTTTAAAATCACTAAACAACCTTGAAAAAAGACTAGACCCTTCTGTTTTCTTTAGGACCAATAGAAAATTCATTGTTAACCTACGTTGGGTAGAAAGCGTAGAAACCTGGTTTAACGGCGGGTTACAATTGGAGTTAAAAGATGGTACCAAAGTAGAGGTATCCAGAAGACAAGCCGCGAAATTTAAAGATGTAATGAGCTTATAAAGGTGGATATCCTTTTTTTAACCATAGATATTTTAGGAACAGCTGTTTTTGCCATATCCGGTTTTCTGGGGGCCTTTGATAAGCGATTGGACTTTTTTGGAGGCAGCATTATTGCCCTGGTAACCGCGATAGGCGGAGGTTCTATAAGAGACGTATTACTTGGTGTAACGCCAGTGGGCTGGCTAAGTAACCGACCAATTCTCTACGCCATTTTTGGCGGGATTTTTATTGCCCTACTTTTTAGAAAGCATCTCTTAAAGCTGAGAAAAACCATGATGCTGTTTGATACCTTGGGAATAAGCCTTTTTACGGTATTGGGCACCCAGGTTTCACTTTCCATGGATATAGCACCTGTTTCTGCGGTACTATTAGGAACCTCATCGGCTGTGGCAGGTGGAGTAATTCGAGATACTTTGTGCAACGAAATCCCTCTCGTTTTTAAGGGCAATTTGTTTTACGCTACCCCATGCATTCTAGGTGGATTTTTATATTGGATATTGCTAAAAACCCCTGTAAACACAGAATGGTCGGCCATTATAGCTATGAGTTTCATTTTTACCATTAGGATTTTAGCCGTGCGATTTAAATGGAAAATCCCCGAGTTGGTTTAGGCACAAACCAACTTATATCCCACTCCTTTTAGGGTAATTATTTCCACTTCTGAATCCACACTTAAGTAATCGCGAATTTTCTTGATGTACACATCCAAGTTTCTGGAATTGTAATAGGAGTCATCTCCCCATATTTGTTTCAAAAGATGCTTGCGCTCAACCGTTTCGTTAAGCTTTGCACCTAACATTTTCAATATTTCGCATTCGCGATGCGTTAATTTAACTAGGGTTTCACCTTCAAATTGCAGCTTTAACCGCTGGGCATCCAGTGTAAATTTCCCAAAAGAAATTTCCTCCTTTTCTGCTGCAACAGCGTTCAGTAAATTCAGTTGATTTTTAAGTCTTGCATGCAACTCATCCAAGCCAAACGGCTTTTTTATGTACTCCGTTCCACCCGAATCAAACCCCTGTACTACATCTGCACCTTGCGATTTAGCCGTAATGAAAACAATAGGGATTTTGGCATTGACATCCCTAATTTGCTTCCCTACGGAAAAACCATCGATATCGGGAACCATAACATCCAACAAACAAAGATCAAACAACTCCTTTTCAAACGCCTCAAGAGCCTTCTTACCCGATTTCACCCAAACTACTTCGTAAGAATTTTCCTGAAGGGAATCTACCACCACTTGACCTAAAAATGGTTCGTCTTCCAAGTATAAAATCTTACTCATAAGCAGGTATATTTAGGGTTATCTCGAAACCACTTTCCACATTTTTTGCTTGAACGGTTCCACCCATTTGTTCCATTACACTTTTCACAAAATGCAAGCCCAAACCATGTCCCTTAACATTATGGACATTACCCGTTGGCATTCGAAAGAAGCGATCAAAAATAGAAGATAAATACTCGGCACTAACACCGCTTCCTCCATCGCGCACCCGAATTTGATATCCCGAACTATGGGTTCCAATTACAACCTCAACCAAAGAATCTTGTGGTCCGTACTTAATTGCATTCTCTATTACATTGGCAATTGCCCTACACAAAATATCCTTATCTGCTTTGGCTACCGCTGTTGGAATCTTGCTTTCAAGCTTAATTTCCATACCCTTCTCTTTGGCAAGAAGATCTAAAGATTGAATCGCGTGTTGGCAACAATCGAACAAATTAACTTTTCCAATTTGTAAAGGAATTTGCCCTTCTTCTAGAATGGACGATTGCAGCACCTTATCGATGAGATATTGAAGCTTATTAATTTCTTTAGCAGACTGCTCAAGATACGCCGTTGTACGTTCATCTTGATTTTCCTTCCGTTTCAAAAGACTTTCAATAGCAATTTTAACCGAACTAACAGGAGTTTTAAGCTCATGCGAAATATTGCTAATCAGCTCGTTCTTAAACAGTAAAAGTTTTTCCTGTTTTCTGGCATTGCGAATAAATTGCCAAAAGGCGAAAATCACCAGCAATAAAAGAACGAGAGAAAGTGCTGCTTGCCTTTTTATTTTGCTTAAGGCTGCCGATTCTATCCCTACGTATTTAGGTTCCACCTTTATTTTGGGATTGGATACCAATCTAAAATTATGTGGGTTGAATCCTTTCACGGTAGAATCTACCACCACCCAGGAAAGTGAAATAGGGTGAGGCTCGTCGCTAAAGGCCGCGTTAAATTTTTTAGTTAGCAAAGCCGTGTCGGCGAACAGCAATTCGCGCTCCACCTTTTTCGAAAACCAATTGTGTTTTGACCCTCGCCCGGGCTCTCCATGATGCTTTTCTATACGTATGTTGTTGTGGTTTTTAATTATGGTATCAATCTTTATAGAGTCTTGAACCAAACTCATAATTCCGGTTAGAGAATCGACATAACTTAACTCCTGGCTTATAATCGAATCCAGATTTATATTCAGCTTAAACTCCTTCAACCACCCTTCTTTATATAAGCCACTTGTATCTTTTCGGTTTACTCTTTTCGTAATGGAAATGGATCGGCTTTTTTTTCCATCATCTATATCTGAAGCAATAGATTTAAGTAGGGTTACCGCCACCCTTAAATCCTCTTGAGTCGCCTGTTGCTGTATGGAGTCTGTTATTGCTTTCTGCGTAAAAAGTAAGTTACGGGTACTTTGTCGTCGTAACTCTGTTTTGGCGCTATGATAACTGCCTCCAAGGAAATGTACTATCAATCCACATAGACCAATAATACAAATGGCCGCTACCACCAATAAATAACTCTTATTTCTATTAATCTGCTTTGGCATAAGTCAAATGTAGAATGGCTAAAACCCTTGATAACAATGCGTTAACCATAATTAACCTTAATTGATATAGCATTAACCTAGGCAGGGCTTGGTGTAAAGTATGTTTGTAGGGTGGAAAAACCAAAAACTATGAAACTATACTTAAGCTTAATTATCGCATTACTTACAGGATTTTCGGGTGTTGCCCAACTAACTGAAGGTCGTATTGTATATCAAGAGAAAATTGATGTTCATGCAAAGCTGCCTGAGCGTGCTAAGCAGTTTAAAGACATGATTCCTCGCTATAAAGAATTTAACAAAGAGCTATTATTTAACGCCGATCTTTCTAAATATCAATCGCCAGAAGTTGAGGAAGACGAGGTTGTAGAAAAACAACAAGGTGGCATGCACATGCGCTTTAAGCAGATGAAAGACAATTCAGAGGTTGTGCATGATATTAAAGAACAAACCCGAGTAGAATTGAAGGAGTTTATGGGTAGAAATTTCGTTGTGGTTGACGAAAATGAAAAACCTTTTAACTGGAAAATCGGTGCTGGGCAAAAAGAAATTCTTGGTTATGTATGTCAAGAAGCCATCCACTACGGAGAAAAAGACACCATTTTAGCTTGGTTCACCCCTCAAATCCCGGTATCTACTGGACCAAGAGGAGTAGGTAAACTTCCAGGAATGATTTTAGGATTGGAATTAGATAACGGGCTTGTTACCGTTATGGCCACCAAAATTGAGGAGCAAGAGGTAGATGCTAAAACCATGTCTATAAAAGGAAAAGGTAAAAAAGTTACCAAAGAAGAGTTTAAAGCCATTGTGGAAGAGAAAACCAAAGAAATGGAAGAGCAACACGGCGGAAACGGAATGGTAATTAGAGTAGCACGATAATCATGAAAAACCTGATCACCTTATTCATTTGCATTTGCCTAAGCCTATCTGGCTTTGCGCAAGAAAAAGTAAGCATAACCGGATCTGTTGTAGACAGCGCGGGGGTTGCTATGCCATCCTCCACTGTTTCTATTTTATATCCAGAAGATTCTACCCTTGCCTATTTTGGAATTACTAACCTTGAGGGGAACTTCACCATTAGCAATGTAAAGCAAGGCGACTACATCCTTCAAGCATCTTACTTAGGGTTCTCTAATACCTTTTGGAAAATCTCCTCTGCAGATTTATCTGGAGATTTAGACCTCGGACCTATCGTGCTGAAATTAAAGGCTGTGAATTTAGATGGAGTTGAAATTACAGGAACCCAGGCCCCGATTTTAATTAAAGCCGATACGGTAGAGTACAACGCCTCATCCTTTAGAAGCAAACCAACAGACAACGTAGAGAACCTTTTGAAGAAAATGCCAGGAATAGAAGTAGACCGCGACGGTACTATTAAAGCTCAGGGCGAAGAAGTTAAAAAGGTAACCGTTGATGGAAAAGAATTCTTTGGAAACGACCCGAAAATGGCCACTAAAAACCTACCTGCCGATGCGGTAGATAAGGTACAGGTATTCGACAAACAAAGTGATGCTGCAGAGTTCACTGGAGTGGACGATGGAGAACGCACTAAAACCATTAACCTAAAACTAAAGGAAGACAAAAAGAAGGGCGCTTTTGGTGAAGTCCGTGGCGGATATGGTACGAACGATCGCTACGAATTTGCCGGTTCTGGATTTAAGTTTGATAAAAAGTTACAGTTATCTGCAATTGGAAAACTAAACAACATAAACGACTATGGTTTTTCCATTAGCGATTATCTCAATTTTCAAACTGGGGGTGCTGGCTTTGGACCAGGCAACATGAGTTTCACCTTCAATAGCGATGACAATTCTGTCCCCTTAAATTTTGGTCAAAACCAATATGGAAACTTAGTTTCTGGAGCGCTTGGTTTAAATAGTAGCTACGAAATAAGAAAGGGCAACGACCTAAGTGTTTCGTACATGTTTAATGGTTCGGACAGAGGAACCCAAACCAATAGTACATCCACACAATTTACCAGACAAGGAGAAATCCAAAATACAGAAGACGAGTCGAAATCTGATGCCAATTATGGGCATGCTACCAACTTAAGATGGAAAAATGACGTAGACAGCTTAACAAGAATTATCATAACCGGTTCGGCAAATATTACCGATGCCAATTCTGACCTTCGTTCTTTTAGGATTACCCAAAATGGGGATCAGCAAAGCACATTAGATCGTGACCTTACCTCAAACTCAGATGGTTTGGTAATGAATTCTAATGCCAAATTAATTCGAAAATCAGCCAGTAAAATTGGGAGAAACGTTAATGGGGAAGTTTCTTTAGGTTTAAACCAAAGCTTGGCTAATACCAACTGGTTAAACAACACAATTACCCCTCAGAATAGCGAAATTTCAGAGAATTTTTTCAGGGAAGACGCTCAGGATAGCTGGAATTACCAATTGAGTGGAGCTTGGAATGAACCCCTATTCAAAAATCACTTCATCGAATTTGAAGGAAGCTACTTAAACCGTTTCTCAAACATTGCCAGAGATCAAGAATTAAAGCAGTCTGAACAAAATACCCAGACTGTACCTTCTGAATTTGCCGAGCAAATTGTTTCGGAAGCACAAGCGAAAGTAAGCTGGAAAATTACCGGAGACAACACAACATTCTCTGCGGGATTGGGAGTTTCGGGAATAGAAATGGAAAACACCTATGACCAAAATAGCGAGGAAGTTGACGCGAACACCCTTAACAAAAGCTACTTACTTCCAAACTTTAGGTTAAGACACAGATTTGGACAAGGAAGAAGATTAAATTTAAGCTATAACACTAATGTTAATTATCCCAACATAAGCAGAGTAGCACCTTTGGTGGATCTATCTTCTCCGCTTTCCCTAAACCGTGGAAATCTAAACCTAGAGCCAGAATACAGTCATAATGGAAACTTGTTTTTCATGATATATGACCAATTCAGTTTTACATCCTTCTTTATTAATGCCAGATACACCCATACGGAAAACAGCATAGTAAATGCAAGGTCCTTTAATCCACAAACTTTAGTTCAGGAAATAGAGCCTGTTAATTTTAAGGACAGACAAAATATGGAGGTTAGCGTAAGCTTTTCAACCCCAATTAAGAAGTTAGGGCTTATGGTTAATCTTGGGCTAGACGAGGGCTACTCCACTGGTTACAGTTTAATCGATGGACAAGAAAACCTTCTTACTTCATTTAGTCACGGAGGAGACATATCCATTAGCAATCGCAAAAAGGATAAAATTGAAGCAGAGCTTGGATTTGCACTTAACTACACCACTTCGGACTACAGTATCAACAGTGCTCAAAACACCAATTATTTATCCCAAAGCCTGTTTGCCGATGCAGCCTGGTACATAAATGATAAGTGGATAATCAGTAGCTCGTTGGATGTAACCAATTACGAAAACTCACAATTTGCCAATGCGGTTCAAGTTCCCCTTTGGAGCGCAGAAATTACCCATAACTTCTTAGCAGGTAATAAGGGAAGCTTAAGGTTAAAGGCATTTGACTTGTTGAATAAAAACCAAGGCGTAGAGCAGTTTACCTCTGAAAACTACATTGGGCAACAAGTAAGTAACATCCTATCACAATATTTCATGTTAAGCTTTACATACAAGTTTAGAAAAGCGGGCACAGAAGATCCTATGAGTGGATTTATGAAGATGCATAAGATGAGATAAAACCCTACCCTCACTTTGGTTTGGGGCTACTCTTTAAGGGTAGCCCTTTTTGTTTGAATAGCAGTAGGGGAAACGCTTATTAATTTTACTTTTGCAGCACCTTGGCCTCGTAGTTTAATGGATAGAACGAGAGATTCCGGTTCTCTAGGTGGGGGTTCGATTCCCTTCGAGGTCACTACTTTCCAATGTACCGATTAACCAATTATTTAATTTAGCAAATGGGGTTCCACGCACTTCCTGAACGAAGGTAACCCTCGGGTAGTACTTTCGAAACTAAATTAAAAGTACTTGCTCCTACCACGTCTCCCGGAACTTCTAAATAATTTGGCTTACCATTTTTATCATAAGTCCCAAGGAATTTATAGTCCTGACCATAGCCCGTAAGTTTGGCCAACACCCAAATTGTAATGATGATGGCCTTTAAGTAATTTGATGTTTTCATAACAGTGAGATTTTAATTGTTTTTGAAAACTACATCCAAGGCACTGAAAATATTTTTGTTTGTCGGTCATTGGAAAGTTGCTGTAGGTGAATGGTAAAATGAAGAGTAATCAAATGGTTTATTCAAAAAAAAAAAGGGGCTCGTTAAAAGCCCCTTTTTTCTTATTGATCCGTTATGTGTACCACTTTTTTGAAATGAATCTTATCGTTAAATATAAATCGCAGATAATAGGTACCTTCCGCTAGTTTATCCGTTTCAATCTGATGACTGTACGGCACTCCTTGTTTCTGTTCTAGGTTAACAACTTCCCTAATTTGTTTACCCGCAACATCGAGCAGAGTAATTGAAACCATTCCAGAACGATGTAAAGTGTAGTTTATCGTTAGATTTTCCTTAAATGGGTTTGGAAAAACCTCTAGAGACAAACTAGCATCTATACCGGTGTTCTCCTCATTTATCGCTTTTCTACCCTTGCCTTTATCGTCGTCATCGTCGTCATCGTCATCGTCATCGTCGTCCGTTCCATCATCTGCATCTGCCAGGGTATTGCAATCTTCTGGTCCGTTAGGAATGGGTGCAGGGTTACAGCCAACCGCGGCATACCAGGTTACATTTTTATCCGAATGCACTTTTCCATAGGCTAGGAACTGACCAATCATAACGGATGGTTGATTAGATTTCCCATGAACGCGGATATCATGATCTGCAAATACACTCGCCTCAAAAGTAGATCCCTCGTGAACGTGTAAATGATCTCCGATATAGAACACAACGGTATTCCCATTTGAACTCAGGTTAGTGTACTTATCCATATCCACCTTTTTCTCAACCATTACGTTTGCCGATTGCGTAAAGAACACATTAGCACCGTCTTTTAGTTTTAACTCCTTAAGATAGATGTCGCTTTGCGTAAAGTATACTGTAGCATTTTTCCCTACTTCAACCTTATCATAACTATCCAAGTCGAGGTAAAGCGTTTTACCATCTTTAACTTTTACGTCTTCACCCTCACAATTAGAGAGATTACTGTAGAAATTAGGATAGAAAAGCTGGGCTGTATTTTCACTGATTGTTCCATTAACAACACTGCTATTGTCTAAATCAATTCTATCGGCCTGTACAAATCCTTCTACCGTTGAATTGTCCTTGATCTTTGCCTTTTTCTTATCCTGGGTAACCCCAATTCCACCGTAGACTGTGCTCTCCTTAATGTACACTTCCTTATCACTTAGAATGATATATGCCGAAAGCGTTTGAGCTGGATTCACATTTACCACTATGGATTCAGAAGTAGAACAACCGTAAGCATCGGTAACCGTTACCGAGTAAGTACCATTTTCGGTTGGAGTAACCTGTGCCTCAGTTCCTAATCCGCCCGACCAGCTGTAGGCTAGAGGACCTAATAAAAAGCCTTCGTTAGTTACCACTGCCTCAAGCACCGCAATACCTTGACAGAATTCTGGAACCAAACTCTGAGTTATTGTAAACTCTGGAAGAGATCGAACCGTAATGGTGAAATCTGCTGTAACCTCATTCCCCCCTGCATCATTCGCAGTGTATGTAACTACAGTAGTTCCCACCGGAAATACATCCCCCGAATTATAATCCGAAGTAAAACTGTTTAAACAATTGTCTACCACGCTTGGCTCAGCCCAAAATACCGCCTGCTCTCCACAAACCTCAATATCGGCTGGCATATCAGAAATTACAGGAAGAATATTATCTTCAACCGTCACTGTCGCTTGACAGCTAGACTGGTTTCCATTGTTATCCGTAACCGTAAGCGTAACGGTATTCGCTCCAACATTGCTACATCCAAACTGTGATTTGTCGATAGCCAGACCCTGGATACCACATGCGTCATTTGAGCCGCCATCTACGTCTGCTGCAACTATGGAAGCTGCTCCGTTCGCATCTAACTGAATTGTGATGTCTTTACATACAGCCACTGGTGCTACTGAATCCATTACTGTTACTGTGGCTTGACAGCTAGACTGATTTCCATTGTTATCCGTAACCGTAAGCGTTACTGTATTCGATCCAACATCGCCACAACCAAACTGGGATTTGTCGATAACCAAAGAATCAATTCCACAGGCATCGCTAGAGCCGCCATCGATATCTATCGGTTTGATAGATGCTAGTCCTAAGTGGTCTAATTGGATTGTAATATCCTGACAAAGTGCTACCGGAGGAACGGAATCCACCACGGTAACCGTAGCCTGACAACTAGCTTGGTTTCCATTGTTATCCGTAACCGTTAGTGTCACCGTATTCGCTCCAACATCGCTACATCCGAACTGTGATTTATCGATAGCCAGACCCTGGATACCACAAGCATCATTCGATCCGCCATCTACGTCTGCTGCAACTATGGAGGCTGCTCCGTTCGCATCTAACTGAATTGTGATGTCTTTACATACAGCCACTGGTGCTACTGAATCGACTACTGTTACTGTCGCTTGACAGCTGGATTGGTTTCCGTTGTTATCCGTAACGGTCAAGGTAACTGTATTCGGTCCTACATCACCACAGCCAAATTGTGATTTATCAATAGCTAAGCCATGAATACCACAGGCATCGTTTGAACCTCCATCAATATCTATTGGTTGGATAGAAGCCAAGCCTAAATGGTCTAACTGTATCGTAATATCCTGGCAAATAGCCACCGGTGGTACAGAATCCACCACCGTAACCGTCGCCTGACAGCTAGATTGGTTTCCATTGTTATCCGTAACGGTTAAGGTAACCGTATTCGCTCCTACATCACTACAACCAAACTGTGATTTATCGATCGCTAAGCCCTGTATACCACAAGCATCGTTTGAACCTCCATCAATATCTATCGGTTGAATAGAAGCCAAGCCTAAATGATCTAACTGTATCGTTATATCCTGACAAATTGCTACCGGTGGTACAGAATCCACCACCGTAACCGTCGCTTGACAGCTAGACTGATTTCCGTTGTTATCCGTTACCGTAAGCGTAACCGTATTCGGTCCTACATCACCACAGCTAAACTGGGATTTATCGA
>NZ_VORB01000013.1 GCF_007995015.1 Luteibaculum oceani | reverse complement strand
TAAGACATCAAAATAATCAACGAGGTATTCTGGTAACAACAACTTAAGGAGGCTCAAATCAGACATCAAAATGAATTTTTGCGAAGGTCTGATTATTCAATTTCTCCACAACTTTTTGTTTTGATCCCTAATTTCCCATTCATTCCTATTTAATTGGTTCAGAGCATCCCGCACCAAAGCGGGAGGGTCACTGGTTCGAATCCAGTATTTCCCACACAAGATTATAAGAGGGATTCAGATAACTGAGTCCCTTTTTTTTGTGGGTTGATGTTTCGTGGTTAAATGGGGTGGGGAGCTAATTTCCTTTTCTTTCGTGTTCAGTTGTTTCAGAGCATCCCGCATGTAAGCGGGAGGGTCACTGGTTCGAATCCAGTATTTCCCACATAAGATTAAAAGAGGGATTCAGACAACTGAATCCCTTTTTTTATGCGTTAATAATTCATGGTTAAATCGAAAATAATAGAGATGATTTGACCTTGATATCATTTTTTCAAATTAAGGATGGTTGGAAGCCTTAACTGGATATGAGTGAATAAGATAGGATATCGTAGGAAATTAGAAGCTTTTTCCTAAATGACCAAATATCTTGTTGGCTTTAGGATGTTGTTATTATTTAGAATATTTTTTGAATAACTAAATTTTTTATTTTAACTGGTTGATATGTCAAAAAATAATGAATAACGAATGCTGTGAAATGTTTATCTCAACAATACGGATGTACAAAATTTAGGATATAGCTTTAATGGAAAATGAAAATGTTAACGATACTGCTGAGTTATCGAAATTATTAGAGGGATCTAGAAAGCGGTTATTAGAAACGGGTACCAGAAGTAGTCTAATTCATGTGAATCGGAAAAATATAAGATCCAATTCACTTAACATTATTAATGAACGATCAGATGAGATTTATACCATTCTTAGAATAAGGGGTAAGAGAATGAGATTTAAAGCTCTTGGAAAAGATGAATCGATTAAAGGGGACGGAATGGTGCTGGCTAAACCAGATGAAAATATAGACTCTACTAGATTTACAGATAATTTTTTGGAGTCTCCCTTAGGACCGGAAGCAATGGCCAGAAGAATTCTAAAGGTTGCTAAGGCAGCAAAAATTGCTGAAGAGGAGCAGGGGGTGAATATATTATACCTTGCTTTAGGGTTTTTGCAGTGGAAAGAGGCTACACATTCCCAAAAAGTCAGAGAAGCTCCACTAATATTGTTGCCAGTTCAGCTTGAGAGAAACAATAAAACTTCAACTTATGATATAGTGTGTCGTGAGGATGACCTCTCAACCAATTTATCTTTAAGTGAAAGATTATATCAGGATTTTGGGATAAGGCTTCCGGAAATCGAGGAAGTCGAAGGGTGGCTGCCATCATATTACTTTTCTAAAGTAGAAAAGGCAATATCTTCAAAGGTTGATTGGAATATTGATCAAAATGGAATTCAACTAGGCTTTTTTTCATTTGCTAAACTTCTAATGCACCATGATTTAGACCCAGAAAATTGGCCTAATGGTGAATTTGAGAACAACAAGATTTTGGACGGAATATTGAGATCTGGATTTAAACATGATGATCCCCTTTTCGCTCCAGAAGATAAATTAGATGAAAAATTATCTCCAGGAGATTTAATTCAGGTGGTTGATGCAGATGCTTCACAAACAAAAGTTATTGAGGAGGTGCGAAGAGGTGCGAACATGGTTGTCCAGGGGCCTCCAGGAACAGGGAAATCACAAACCATCACTAATATAATTGCTTCAGCGGCATATGATGGTAAAACGGTTTTGTTTGTGGCGGAAAAAATGGCGGCATTAAATGTTGTACACCAAAGATTAGTAAAGTCTGGGTTGCAGGACTTATGTCTCGAATTACATTCTCGAAGTGCTAATAAAAAGGCGGTATTACACGAGTTGAAGAGAACTTTAATTGCAAGTCAAAATGAAATAGAAGTAAATGCGGACACTTCCAAACTCATTGAATCTCGGAACGAGTTAAATAATATTAGTTCTCTTTTGCATACCCCAATTAATGGAATTGATGGCACTCCTTTTGAGGCACTCTCAGAGGTAGTTAGTTACATTGGAAAAGGAGTTCCAGCTCCAAAAATGGCATTGGACGGACTCGAAAGGAAGGCTAAAGAGGATCGTGTAAACTGCGTAAGAAGTATTCGACAGTTTTCAGATTCTTACAAAAGGTTGGTAGAAAATCCTTCTAACCCATTTAAAGGATCAAGAGAATTATTTCTTCAACCAACCGATCTTGAAAGGTTAAAATCAGATGTGCGTCATTCTTTAGAGGTCATAAAAAGATTTATGAAAATCTGTTCGGATGCAGCAAAAAATTATGAATTCGAGGTTCCAAAAAATTTAGTGGAATCAGAGAGGTTATTAAATTTTAGGAATGCTTTTATTGGTAGACGTAAAGAGTTGGATCATTGGATTAAGAAGCTGTATTTTAACGGAAACATTTCAAGGCTCAATCAAACAGTCAGGATTGCAAAGAATTGGTCATTCATACACCTAGAAAATCAGGATAAATTTAATTTTAACAATATTGATTTAAGTCTTTCCCAATTGCGGCTTGATATCCAGGAAGGGGTAGATTCTTGGTTCAAGAGAAATTTTGGAAATTACAATAGATCGTCAAAAAAATTAGCGAGTCTAATAACAGAAAATCTGCCTAAGGCACCCAAAAGACGTCTTAAATTAATTGAAACTCTTATCGAAATAAATAGAGTAGATTCTGAATTTAGTATTGATAAAGATTGGTTGATTAATGTGTTAGGAGAGGATTGGCGTGATATTAAAACTCCATTTAAAGAAATTGAAGAAGCAATTGAGTGGATTGAAAATATTAAAAAAACGGCCAATCTTATTAAATCACCAGATGAGTTGGGAGTTGCAATCCGGACTTCAAACGGTTTGGAGAGGATAACTGTTTCGGATGAAATTGATAAAGTAAAAGAGCATTTGAAAAGACCTTTGTCAATTCTAAAATTAGATTATCAAGCCTCAATACTTAATGAGGATGTTTATTTTCAGAATCTGAGTGTTTTAGTTGAAGTTTTTGAGCGTATTCTTGGTTCAGAAGGGGATTATGAGGCTTGGGTGAGTTATGAACATCATAGAAAAGAAATTATAAATCAGGGTGCTGCTGAGTTATTAGAATTAATAATATCCGATAAAATCAAACCTGAAGATGCGGTAGATGAATACCTATATGCCTGTGCAGAGTCTCGTTGGAAGGCTTGCTTTGCGAAGAATAAAGATTTGCAGAAATTACAGGGCACCAATCGTCATGAACTATGCGAAACCTTTAAAAAATTAGAAAAGAATTATATTGAAAGTACTAAGGGGAAAATATTAAAAAGTCATTATACCCAAATTCCCAAGGGCTCTGTTGGTAATATGGGTTATATTCATGGAGAGATAGCAAGAAAACGAGGACACAAACCTGTAAGAACACTTGTGAAGAATACTGGCCCAACTTTGCAGAGAATAAAACCAGTTTTCCTAATGAGTCCAATTTCAGTTGCTCAATTTCTATCCCCAGGAGCCGTAAAGTTTGATTTATTGGTAATCGACGAAGCTTCTCAAATAAAGCCCGAGGATGCTATTGGGGTTATTGCTCGTTGTAATCAAATTGTAGTTGTTGGAGATCAAAAGCAATTACCACCTACTTCATTTTTTGACAGATTATTGGAAGATGATGAAAATGATGTGGACGATGACTCGCAGCCTGCCGACTTGGCAGACATGGAGAGTATACTTACCCTCTGTGAAGCACGGGGAATAAGGCAAAGGGTTTTAGAATGGCATTATAGGTCAAAAGACCCTTCATTAATTAGGGTATCTAATTCCGAATTTTACCAGGATAATTTGATTTTACCACCTTCACCATTAGAGCGTGATACAAATTATGGGCTTTCCTTTAGGAAAGTTCCAGGTGTGTATTCTTCTGGCAACAACGGGGAAGGAAGGAGAGGAACCAATAGAATTGAAGCTGAAGAAATTTCAAAAGCCGTGTCCAGGCATGCCCTTGAAAACCCTGAACTTTCGCTAGGGATAGTTACTTTTTCTAAGACTCAGTGTGATATGATTACCGAGGTGTTAGAGTATAAAAGAAGGGAGGATAATGTGTTGGATAAATTTCTTAGGGAAGGAAAATCGGAGGATGTTTTTGTAAAGAATATAGAAAATGTGCAGGGTGATGAGCGGGACGTTATTCTTATTTCTGTGGGTTATGGTCCGGAGCATCCTAATGGTAGGTTAATGCGAATGAATTTTGGTCCTATTAATCGAGAGGGGGGTGAAAGAAGATTAAATGTTCTGTTTACTAGAGCTAGAGTTCGTTGCATTACATACACCTCATTTGACCCCGTTGATATTGATCCATTGAGGACTAAGGGAGAAGGGGTCCGGGTATTAAAGAGGTATTTAGATTATGCAAAAAATGGAAATCAGGATCATAGTTCGCCAACGGGTTTGGAAGCGGATAGTCCATTTGAGACCGACGTAGCAGACGTAATTACATCTCTGGGGTACGATGTAGATTTACAGGTAGGATCTGCTGGTTTTCGTATTGACATTGGAGTGAGAAATCCAAATTACAAATCACAGTATATCCTTGCGGTAGAATGTGATGGAGCCACATATCACAGTTCATTGTGGGCAAGAGAAAGGGATAGATTGAGGCAGGAAATTCTTGAAAATATGGGGTGGCGATTCCATAGAATTTGGAGTACAGACTGGTTTTATAGGAGAGAGGATGAGATAAAGCGTTTAAAATTGACCCTCAATAATTTAACGGATAATATTAAAGTGTCAGTTAGAGGTGCAAATAATAAAGCCAAGCCCATTACGAAAAACGATCGGTGTGAGGAGTTCGTTTTTGACAAACCATTAAAGATTAAGGAGCTCACGGTTCCAAAATATCAAAAGGCCGAGATTCTTATCCAGACAGATTTGCACCCCTCAGAAGTTTCCCTTGAATATGTGTCCAATGTTGTTCTTGAAATAGTTAATGCAGAAGGACCAATCTTCATCAATGAATTATCCAGGAGGTTGGCTTCTTCTTTTGGATTATCTCGAACAGGTAATAAAATAAAGGAGACGACACTAGCGGCGGTATCTAAATTAACCTTAAGTGGTGCAATAGAAACACGAGATAATTTCGTAGCGACTGGGAATCAATTTATGAGCCCCCCAGTTAGAGATAGGAGTGAGGAGACGGGAAGTGTATTAAAGGCTGAAAATTTATCTAAATATGAGGTTCTTGCTGCAAATGCATTGATAATTAAAGAGTCAGGAGAATTGGATATTGAGGAAAAGATTAGGGTAATCAGTAGATTATTAGGGTACAAAAGGGTTGGGCCTGAATTACATCAAGTAATTGGCAATTGTTTTAGAGGGCTATAAATTTTTGTTTTTAAATAATCTATGGAATAATAGTGTGTTAACCGGAATGGTAGGCTTTTTTTGGTGTAAAAGGTTTATTAATGTTCAGGTTCTTGTCTTATTGATTCAGCTGGGGAGTGGTAAAATCATGGTCAGCATTGGGCAACAATGCATTCATCATTGAAGGTTTGTGTAATTATTTTAGGAATCTGTTTAGAGGCTTCGGTTCCTTCCTTGGTCTCCGCTTTCGTATTTCATTTTTCTTGCTATTTTCACCCGATATCCCTACGAAATATGAAACTATTTAATTGTCTTTTTATAGTTATCCTTCTGGCTACTTCTTGCAGCACAACCGATTCTTTAATGGTGCTTAAAAATCAGTCCGGACCACTGGTGGTTTCCAAACTTGTTATGCACAATACCACGGCAGATACCTGCTATGAGGTAAAAGATTGGACGGTGAGTCGGGATAGTATTTCAGGGGACTTTCAAGGATTTGGCTGCCAAAAACACAAACAAAGTTTTTATCAATATCGGAATACGGGAACCAATAGATCGGAAATCCATTTATATCCGAGTTCTTCGTGGATGAAAACTCAAGAAGACTCTGTTTCCAGTATTTTAATGAGAAATCTTAAGGGAGTGCATATTTTAATACCTGAGCGGGATTATATTCTACAGCGGTCTCAAATTTATAGTCTTCTAAATCGTGAATTTTGGGTTTTTAGTCCCACAAGTGAGTATGCATGGAGAATTATGCAACCCAAAATTAGTTTGGAAGGAATTTCTGGAACTCCAGTGAAATTGTTACCTAGTCATAGGACTTCTAGCAAGTATTTTAGCGCGTTTTTAAGGGAGGGGGAATTAAAACCCAATGAAATGCCCGTTCCTTTGGAGCAGTTCAATAATATTGGGACTAAGGTGTACGATTACCGTAAAACCTTTCTTGGAGTAGCTGGAGTATCGGCAGCAGGAATTTTGCTTTTGATTATTGCAATGGATGAAAATGAAAGCTCTCTCTAATAATTTCATCCGCTGGATATTATACCACTTTGGGGTGTTTATTTCCCTAGTTTTCCTTGGATTGTATCACTGGGATCTTGGTTATCTTTTCCTTCCTTTTCTTATTATAACCAATCAATTAAATAACTTTTTAGGAGCGTTTACTGATAGTGAAATTGCTTCGGAAATGATGTTTTTCTCTTCTAATCCAAGTTTTCAGTTAAGTAAATTCCTGGTGTGTATTTATTACCTCCTCTGGAACGCTTATGTTTTTTACTGGATAGGGAGCAATGAGCTGGGTATATTTTCTCTCCTAGGCTTTACCGTTGGAAGCGTTATTATCAATAGCACCTTTGCGGTTTCTCTCGCGCACGACCTTTTGCATAGGAAATCATGGTTGAGATATCTGTTAAGTCAGGCGATATTAATGCTGGTGGTTATGCCTTATTTTAAAAACGATCATTTGTTGGGGCATCACAAAACAGTAGGGACTGAGTCCGATATAGGTACGGCTAGATTGAACCAATCTCTGTATCAATATTTAAAAGATATTTTTGTTCATCGTATTTCCCTGAGCTACTTTAAAGGATACCATAATAATGTGGTGAAACGGAAAAAAGTAATAACGGAGAATTGGATCTTGTTGTTGGTGAATGTGACCCTAATAGCCGCGGTTATCGTTTGGTCTTCAAATCCTTTACAGATTGTCTCATTTGTGTTGCTTCAATCTATGTTGTGTTATCTAATGTTTGAGGTTGCTAATTACATACAACATTATGGTTTGGAAAGGCAAAGTGTATCGGATAAGTTGGATGTAAACCACGCTTGGGATTATACCCACAAATACACCAGCTATATTTCTTATCTCCTTCCCCTACATTCTTATCATCATGCTGGAATAATTAGCACTCAGGAATCTAGAACCGAGAATAGAACCATATTGCCCAATTGCTATTATAAAATGATCCTGCTATCCTTTATTCCTCGGTTGTGGTTTAAAAAAATGAATCCTCTGTGCAATTCATTACGTCGAGGAAAGGTATTGCGGGCGGCGGCTGTGGTAGTATTTCTTGTGTTTGGAGGAATATCTCAGGCACAACATAATTTTGGACTTAAATATTTTGGTTTGAGCATGCATCCAAAAGGTGACCCCCAGGCGCACCTTATGCCGTATCGCCTCGACGATAGAGCGGTACTGGTTGTGAATTTTGGTGGGATAGCATCTTTCGAGCGCTATGTATACAGCAATTTACTTTCTATAAAATTAGCTCAGGGTTTATACACAGACAGCGGGGGTTTAATTTCTGGACATACCCACATTGGGTTTCGTGCTAAATTTTTGGAACGGAAAAGACATTCAATGATTCTTGGCTTTGGTCCCACCTTTATTTACCGTCGAAATTGGAATAAAAAGCCAGGATATGAATCTACCGGGCTATTCAGAGAATCGGGCAATATCCAACATAAGTTTGTTTGGTACGGTGGGGAGATTGAATACAATTACCAAGTAAGTGACCAATGGGATATGAGCGTTAATTTTCTTCCCGGTTATCCTTTGGTGATGTCCATAGGTGTGGGAGTAAGATATTGGCCTATTAGGTACTAGTCAGGCATTGATCTTTGCATAAGCTATTCATCCTTAAATAAGCTGATTTTTTCCTCAGATTTATTTGTCTTCCAAGCCCTATGCATTCCCGGAGTGCTAAACGGTGCACTTACCTTTCCATTTTTATCTATAGCTATAAGTCCGCCTTTACCTCCGAGTTCCTCTGTTTCTTTTATTGTCGAACTAGCGGCCTCATCCACTGGAATACCTTGATATTTCATTTTTGCTGCAACATCGTAGGCGACCACATTTCTAATGAAATATTCCCCATGTCCAGTACAGGATACGGCACAGGTATTGTTATCGGCATAGGTTCCTGCTGCAATTATTGGGGCGTCTCCAATTCTTCCGTATCGCTTATTGGTCATTCCTCCTGTCGAGGTTCCTGCTGCCAAATTCCCTGCTTTATCCAGCGCAACGGCTCCAACCGTTCCGAATTTTTTATCGGGAAATGCTGTTTCCTTTAGCATTCCGCTTTTCTTCTTTAGGTTTCTCTTATTTTCCTCTGCCTTCACTTTTCTCAAATAATCTAATCTGGCATCCACCTTAAAGTAGTTGGGGCTAACAATGGTTAGTCCTTGCTCCTTAGCAAATAACTCAGCCCCTGGTCCCGAAAGCATTACATGGTTAGATTTTTCCATAACAGCGCGCGCTGCCAAAATGGGGTTTCTAATGGTGGTAACCCCAGCAACTGCACCCGCATTTTTATCCGCACCATTCATAATGGATGCGTCCAATTCATTTTTTTCTTCATGAGTAAAAACCGCACCCTTTCCGGCGTTAAATAGTGGACTGTCTTCCAAAATAGTGATGGCAGCAGTAACGGCATCTAGGCTGCTTCCGCCTTGATCCAATATTTCGTATCCAGCATTTAAAGCCTCCCTAAGCTTCGCTTTATATTCTTCGGCTTTTTCCTCTGAGATGTTTTCTGGAGTGATGTATCCTGCACCACCATGTATGGCGATACCAAAATTCTGGTTTTGACCAATCACAGGAAGTAATAGAAAGACTACCTGGATTATAGTGAGAATAGATTTAAGCTGCATGATGAGATTTTGCTACAACTTAGAAATTAATCTCCAATGCTGCTCTGGCATCTTATAATTTTCGAATCAAATCTGGATTTTGGGAATGCTGTGCTCCGTAGGATAATAAAATGGTTCCTTTTTCTCCATCTTTAGTTCTAACTGCTAGCAGCAAGCTGTCATCCGCAGGGTTTGTGTTACCGTCGTTCCTATGTTTTGACTCTATTTCTAATTGGTCCGCGGTGTAAAGTTTTTTGGTCTGTAAACAGCGTATTCCATCTTTTTCTGCTTTGAAATCTTTTGTGTACCCCTGTTCTTTAAGGTTTTCTATTAAAACTGTAATGCTTTCTGAAGTTTCCATGGGTAAATCGTTTGAGGGATTACCTTAAAAAACGAAAAACAGCATGTAATATCAAATTTGGGGTACTAAAATCTCTTAACCTAAATATTGGTGCTGGGCTGGTTGTTGCTGGTGTTTAGATTGGAATTAGTAGAAAAGGAATTTTTTTGAATGGATTCTTTAGTGAAAATTCCCCTGTTTGGTTGGGAGATTTGCTTCAAATAATTCTTACCCTTTAAAAATTTATCCCCAACAGTGTATATCGGGTAGATGTTTGTTAAATCAATAAGGGGTTGTGAAGCTGGGCTTTTAGTTTCATTATAGCTAGGGGGCATTACTTTGTTGGATAAGCCTGAAGGTGCATCTAAGCTGCTTAGCCCAATTAGGGATACAACTATAAGTGAAATACCAATTAATCTAGACAACATTAGCTTGTTTAATAATGCGCTTCCTGGAGTTACTTAACGCGAGTAGGATTAATTATTGTGTAATGGATTAAAAATCACGTTGACTCCAATAAATAACAGATTTAGGAATTCAATGATGTATATTGAGACTACTGTTATATTTATTAGGACGGGTAAAAAGAAATGGGTAGGGGTAGGGTTAATCGGTGTAAAATGGATTTCAATCTAGATAATAGTTTATTTTGAGTGAATTTTAATTTCGCTTTAATCTTGCCGGAAATCAAAATAATCCCCTACAATGAAAAACATTTTATTAATGGTTATGGCCGTTGCATTTTTGGCCGTTTCATGTTCTAAAGAGGTAGAAAGTCCAACCATGCAGCAAGATGAAGCCGCTATGGTTGAAGCGGAAACTTCTGACCCAATTACATTATCCTGCTACGATCCGAAACCTAGACCCTGGGTAGCTTGTCCGGCTGTATACGATCCTGTATGTGCTTGTGGCGTGGTAACCTTTAACAATAGATGCGAAGCGGAGCGTATGGGCTTTAAAAACACGGTTAAAGGACCTTGTGTAAGTGTTTCTAAGCCAGAACCATCATGCAGAGTAGAGGCGGTAAAAAGAGCAATGCAAAAATTAGGTGCTAATTGTGCAGCTGTTTGGCAGCCCGTTTGTGGTTGTGATGGAAGAACCTATTCTAATTACTGTTATGCAGTGGGGAATGGAGTGCTAGTCTGGACTCCTGGCGAGTGCAACAAGGTGCCCGAACCCGTTGATCCCGGAACGATAATCGATGTGAATACACCATAAGTAAAAGCCCGATCGATGAGATCGGGCTTTTTTATTCCTTAAATTTGCCGCACCAAGAGGGGAATACCGTGGAAATCGGTAACAGTTCCCGCTGCTGTAAGCTGTTAATGATTGTGCAATGCCACTGTAATGGGAAGGCGTACAATGTCCAGTAAGTCAGAATACCCGATTGGAGCATTTTGAGGTTTGGTTCTGCGGTGAACGGATACTAAATCAATCAAAGTGCGTGATGAATAAATCACGTATGAAATACACTTTATCTAGTTTTTTAGTCCTGGTATTTATTGGGCTGCAAGCCCAATATGCACCGGCTCCCCCTTCGGAGTTAACCACCGCAATTCATAAAGATTCAAGTGTTATCGTCAATTGGGCAAAATCCTGTGTGGTGCAGCGCGGATTTATTGATGCAAATAGGCCTTCTAAAACCTATACCTTCCAAGACTCTACATCAAACAGAGCCTTTTTTGGAGTGGATTCTAATGCTGTGGGTAAATCTTTTGGGCCCGGAGATGTGGTTTCTCTTGGAGATCTTGGTAAGGCAATTTTAAGTTTCAATCCTCCAATTGTTAACGGACCAGGATACGATTTTGTGGTCTTCGAAAATGGATTTAAACTGTCGGGTGAAAATAACTTTTACCTTGAATTAGCTAGGGTAGGAGTGATCGTTAATCCAAACGACAGTGCGGTCTATTTTTCTACATATTCCGAAACTCCTTTTGACCAACAATTAAGCGATGCCGAGGGAATCAATCCAGAGTTCATTCATGGTTTGGCAGGAAAATATCCATACCCATATGGTACGCCATTCGACTTGTCAGATTTAGCTATTTCAATCCCCGAAGGAGCCTCTATTTCTGGGATAGTTATCCAGGATGTGGGGGGAATGATTTCCAGCGACCTTGTAACCAAAGACTTGTTAGGCAGACCCATCAACGACCCTTATCCTACAGCATACCATACAGGTGGATTCGATTTAATGGCGGTAGGTGTGATAAATCAAGCTTTACCTGATGCTGTGGATGTAAATATTTATCCAAACCCCGTAGATGCCAACGGTACAGTTTTTTTTGGAGAGCAGGTGGAAACGGTGTGTTTATACTCGCTTTCGGGAGAATTAATAGCTAAAGGGCAAAATGTAGATCGATTAAAATTAACGGGTCTGCAACAGGGCTTGTATCTTTTAAATCTTGAGGACGGGGCGATGTCCAAAGCATTAAAATTGAGCGTAAATGCGTTGGATCATTAATCTTGTATTTCTTTTTTGCTCTCTTTATACCGGTGCTCAGAATAGAACGGTAAATCTAGATTCTGTTCGAGTTGAGGGAGAAAAAAAGGGTGTGGAGTCTTTTGCTATTGAAGATTCTAAAATAGCCATATCTAAAGGAGCTGCAATTCCCCAACTTCTAACCAATCATTCTTCGGTTTACATTAAAAATTTTGGTCCTGGAACCTTAAGTACCATTAACTTAAGGGGAGCAAGTTCTAGTCAAACCAAAGTTTTTTGGAATGGGGTAGAAATGAATAACCCACTCTCGGGACAGGTGGACTTGAGTTTAATCCCTGTCTTTATGATAGACCAACTTTCTATTTCTAACAATGGAGATTTAGATGGTTCTTTTGGGGGGGATTTAAATTTAACCTTGAACAAGCGATTCCGAGCCAGTCGGGGGATAGTGAGTGTAGGATGGGGCAGTTTTGGGCAAAGAAATGCGATGTTGGGTTTAAATCATAGGTTTAAGCAAACTCGAGTACTTTTCAGAACCTACCTAAGAAAGTCTGATAACGACTTTACCTACACCAATACCGGAGTACAGGGAAAGCCGCGGGAAAGAATGACCAATGCAGGGTTTCAACAAAAAGGGTTTTACTTTGGTTTGTTGCGGTCCCTTAACCACCAACAAATTGAGTTCGATTTATGGCAGCAGCAATATGAGCGAAGCTTGCCAACCATTATGTCATACCAGGGCTTAGGGAGAGATGAGTTTCAGAGCGATTTTGATACCAGGTTTAATCTTCGCCACAGATTTTATTTCTCTCGTTTTAAGAACGAAATTTCTTTAAACGTCAGCATTCTTGAAAATAACTATCGATTATCCAACAAACTCAACAATACCGAATGGGTACCCTTTGTAAATAGTCTAAGTAAGGGGAGGAGTATCAATTTTAGCAACCAGTTGTCCTGGCAGGGAAAAGGGTTTTCTACCTTTATTCAACCGAATTTAAAATGGGAAAATGGAAATTATATTCAGTTCTTAAATCGTTCCCAAAATGAGGTGCAGCGTACCATAGCTGGCGTAAAGGGTGGGTTGGTTGTTGAGGTAAACAAAACCGCCTCACTTACCTTAAGGTCGAATTTAAGGTGGGTGGATTTCGATGAATCATGGATTTCTGGATCCCTGGATTTTACAAAAGCATTTAGCGGGCTAGATTGGAACTTGGCGATTAGTAGAAATGTGCGCATCCCCACATTAAACGATATTAATTGGTATCCAGGTGGGAACATAAAATTGTTGCCGGAAGAGGCGCAGGGAGTGCAGTCTAAGCTTAGCAATTCCGGATCCAAATGGGCCTGGTCGGGTTTGCTCTATTTTAGAAACGTTAAAAATTGGATACAGTGGAAGCCTAGTGAATTTGGATATTGGAGGCCAGAAAATTTGGCCCGAGTACTGAGCTTTGGGGCAGAAACTGAATTAAAATTTAAAGCCACATTTACGCCGTCTTTTACCTATCAGCCCACTGTAAATATTGGGTTAAACAGAAGTTTCGAAGTTGAAGGAACCAACCGAAGCCAGTTAATGTATATGCCAGTTTGGGTGGTGAATCACTGGCAGAAATTTATAGTCAATAACATAGAGTTTGCCCTTGGATTAAATCTGGTTTCTGAGCGCAACACTCAAACCCAAGGGCGAGTGGGTATCTCATCAAAACTGCCAACCTACAGCTTGTTGAATGCAGAATTGTCTAAAAAGCTTAATATCAAAAAGCAGAATTTATCGGTAGGGATAACGCTAAACAATTTGTTGAATCAATCCTACCAAAATGTGCTTTGGCGGCCTATGCCTGGATTTAATTTTCTCGTAAATCTAAACCTTACCTTCTAATGAGATTTGTTGTCCTCCTTATATGTTCTGTGAGTATTTTTTTCTCCTGTAAATCCGAAAATCCTAACAGCAACGAAACAACTGGATTTTTGAACCACAATTTTTTGGACGGTTTGTGGGTTGCCAATGAAGGCAATTTCACTTTCGGGAATGCAAGTTTATCACACGTAAAATTAGATAGTAACGTAATTAACGATGCTTTTCAAAAGGTAAATGGTTTACCCGTGGGTGATGTATTGCAGTCGGTAAATGTCATCGGGGATTATTTATTCCTAGTAGTAAATAACTCTGGAAAAATTCACGTTTGCGATAAAACCACCTTAAAGCTAGTAAAAACCATTACTGGCTTTGTTTCACCTCGCTATATAGCAAAGTATAATCAAGATTTCGCCTTGGTTTCGGATTTGTACAGTGAAAATATTACCGTGGTAAACCTAAACACGCTGGAGAAAGACGGCGAAATCCATGGCAGTCAATCTTCCGAGAAATTGTTGGTAGATGGAGATCTTATTTTTACCAACACCTGGGTGGGATCCAACACCCTTAGAAAAATAAAATGGACGCCAGATGGCCCTAAAGAAATCTGGTACTCCTACTTTCCAACTTCCCCCATAGACATCGCATATGTACAAGATAAAATTTGGGTAGCATGCCAGGCCGAAGAGGGTACGGGAGGCTCCTTGGCCATAATAGAACCGAAACAAAATAGATGGATGACCATTGATACAATTATTCAATTTTCTAATCCAGAGGCCAGTCCAAATCATCTTACTTTCCTGCCATCTAAAAACAAGCTGGCCTTTATTTCTTCCTCTAATCCAACCGATATATCAAATGATGGTGGAGTTTTTACCATAGACCCCGTTAGCCTTGAGATTAGCGAAATTCCTATTGTCCCAAAAGGTCAAAGGCTTTTTTACAGCATGGAATGGAGTGAGGAAAGGGGGTTGCTCTATTTAACAGATGCTAAGGATTATTTAAGCCCGGGAGAGCTTTTAGTTTATAATTTTGATTTTCAACTTGAACAAACGGTCTCGGTAGGCATTATACCAGGACAAATATTTACTCAATAACTATGAGCGTAGTTGCAGCAATTGCAAAAAGCATTATTCCAAATACCATTCTACCAAGAGTTGAAGCTCCTGTTTCATTCTATGATCTTCAATTCCTAGATATAAACGGGGATTTAAGGAGTATGCAGGAGTTTAAAGGGAAGCATCTTTTAATCGTAAACACTGCTTCAAAATGTGGATTTACCTACCAGTATGAGGGTCTTCAAGAATTGTACAAAACCTACAAGGAGGATTTAGAAATTATAGGCTTTCCTTGCAATCAGTTTAAAAAACAGGAACCAGCAGGTAATGATCAAATTGCAGAGTTTTGTGAATTGCAGTTTGGAGTCAAATTTCCAATGGCATCTAAAATTGATGTAAAAGGAGATAATGTCCACCCAGTTTATAATTGGTTGACGAAAAAGGAACAGAATGGAATATTAAGCTCAGAGGTGGAGTGGAATTTTCAAAAATACTGGATAGATGATATTGGTGCTTTACGGGCTGTAGTTTATACAAATGTGAAGCCTAATGGGAAAAAATTCCTGAAATTGGCAGAGGAATTAATTAACGAAAAATGAAATATTTCACCCTCCTACTAATAAACCTATTTTTTCTTCTGTTGATTGCTTGCAATACTCAAGAGCCCAAGCAGGATAAAACCATTGCAGAAAACAAGGAGTCTAAAGAAAAGGAAGACGATTACGAATTAGCTGTACATATGGGTTTGTTGCAGCGCTATCTAGAAAAGGCTTATTTCGCGGCGGAGGGGGGAAATGATGCGCTTCATGATTTCTACATCCACGAAATGGAGGAGGAGATGGAATCCATTCAAAAAGCGGGAGTAATGGACGATGGCATAAACGTTTCCTACAACATGCTTCATTACGGAATAAAGTCCTTAGAAACTTACGAATCCAGAATAGAGGCGGAGGGATTAGCCAATTTTCAGGGGCATTTCGATAATTTAATCAATGGCTGTAACTCCTGCCACATGGTTAGTAAAAAGCCCTTTATACAAATTCAGAAACCAAGTGTAAACGCCTTCCCATCCCAGAAATTCACCCCTTGAGTCGCGTTATTTCCTTTATTAAATACTTGTGGCATTGCAACGGTAGACATGGTGTCCATAGCCCTTTTGTTTACCAGTTGTTGGAGGATGGACTTTACATTAAAAACAACGATTTTAAGGCAATCCAGCAGCTGAGGAAAGAGCTGAGAAAAGATAATACTCCAATTCGTAACAATTTTGGCACGAATGCCGGAGCCTATAAGGGGCAGGGCACTATTGGAGATTTAGCCAAAAAAGCAGGTATATCACATCGGTACGGAACGCTATTAGCTAAATTGGTTAAGTACTTTAATCCAGAGTTTATTTTGGAGTTGGGTACCAGTTTGGGCATATCCTCGGCATACATGGCCCAACACAATGTGCAAATTACAACGGTGGAAGGGAACGATAAAATCGCGTCCTATGCCAAATCAAATCACCAAAAATTAGGGCTGGATAACTTGGAGGTGGTATGCTCAGATTTCGATACATACATTGACCAGTCTTTAAGAAATATACCGTCCATACCATTTTTATACCTCGATGGAGACCATAGTTATGAGGCAACAATGCGTTATTTCTCAAAGTTAAAATCAAAGGCGACCTCGGACAGTGTTTTTGTTTTCGATGATATTTATTGGAGTCCTGGGATGACCAAAGCCTGGGAAGAAATAAAACAGGATGAAATTGTGACCCTTAGCCTAGATTTTTATAAGATGGGAGTAGTATTTTTTAAACCAGTCAAAGAAAAACAGCATTTTCGCATCTGGTATTAGTTTTATTTTAGTTGCATGGAAAATAAAGTCATAGACATTCAAGATATATCCAAGGTTTACCAAGTGGGGACTCAAACCGTGCATGCTTTGCGGTCCATAACACTGGAGATTAAAAAAAATGAGTATGTCGCATTAATGGGGCCTTCTGGATCTGGAAAATCTACTTTAATGAATATTTTAGGTTGTTTGGATACGCCCACAACTGGCTCCTACCAATTAAGCGGTCAGGATGTGAGTAAGATGGAAGACAACCAATTGGCTACAATCCGAAACAAAGAAATCGGATTCGTATTCCAAACTTTTAACCTAATGCCTCGTTATACTGCATTAGAAAATGTGGCTTTGCCACTAATTTATGCGGGTAAGAAAAAGGAGGAGAGAGATGCTCGAGGTGCCGAGGTTTTAACTATGGTTGATTTGGCAAATAGGATGGATCACAAACCAAATGAATTATCTGGAGGACAGCGGCAGCGTGTAGCGGTAGCAAGGGCTTTGGTAAATCATCCATCCATTATCTTGGCCGATGAACCAACGGGTAACCTAGATACTAAGACCTCTCACGAAATTATGGGCTTATTCGAGGAAATTCACTCCAATGGAAACACCATCATTCTAGTAACACACGAGGAAGATATAGCCCAACACGCACACCGAATTGTAAGATTGAGAGATGGACTCATTGAAAGCGATGAAGTAAACGAAAACCCCATTAAAGCGACTCAAAGAGTATAATAAAATGAAGGTTTACACGAAAAAAGGTGATACGGGAGAAACTGCACTTTTAGGAGGAAGAAGAGTGAGTAAAAGTCATTTGCGAATTGAAGCATACGGAACCCTCGATGAGCTGAATGCTTTTGTAGGACTTTTACGAGATCATATAGAATTGCCTAATACCGTAAAGGAACTTTTAGATATTCAGGATAGAATTTTCACTATTGGATCTCACTTGGCGATGGAAAAGGAAGATTCTAAAATGAAACTGCCAGATATTTCTGAAACGGACATTACCAATTTGGAAAACTGGATAGACAAAATGGAGGAAGAATTAGAACCCATGAGAAACTTTGTGCTTCCAGGGGGACATCCAACTTTGTCCTACTGTCATGTTTGCAGAACCATTTGCAGAAGAGTGGAGCGCGCGGCGGTAACCCTTGCTCACGAGGAATCCATCAATAAATTAATTCTTTCGTACATAAATCGGTTGTCGGATTACTTTTTTATGTTGGGCAGATTTATGGCAAAAAAGTTGAATGTTGAAGAGACTCCATGGCAACCAAAATAGATCTGTATCGTAAGTATTATCAAATACTGCTTTAACATTTTGTAAATCTGTTGTATAGCACGGCAAAAAAATTACTTTTGCCAACGATTTAAACCATAAATATTGTCCTATGTACTGGACCCTAGAATTAGCTTCATATTTAGAGGATGCGCCGTGGCCGGCAAGTAAAGACGAGCTTATTGATTTTGCAATAAGAACCGGAGCGCCTTTGGAGGTTGTAGAAAATCTGCAAGAAATAGAGGATGACCAAGAAATTTTTGAGTCAATCGAAGAAATATGGCCAGATTATCCTTCCAAAGAGGACTTCTTCTTTAATGAAGATGAATATTAGAATCCCAAAGAATTCATAACAAATGACAAAAAAGCTGTTCCCATAAGGTTACAGCTTTTTTGGTATCTATCCCCAGCGGTAAATCGCTATTTTTGTGGCCGATCTTATTTGGGGATGCCCCCAACAATACACAGATTTTTATGTCAATAGTAAACAAGCTTCTCAAAAAGGTTTTTGGTGATAAATCTCAAAAGGAAATTGCCGCAGTAAAACCTATAGTAGAGGAAATTAATAAAGTTTATGCCACCCTTGCTTCGCTTTCTAACGACCAACTTCGTGCAAAAACCGAAGAACTGAAAGGGGAAATAAAGGCATACGTAGCAGAAGAAGAGAAAGAAATTCAAGCCCTTAAGGAAGAGGCCGCAAATCTTGCACCAGAAAAGATTCACGAAAAAGAGAAAATCTTTGATCGCATTGATGAAATTACGGAGCAGGTTGATAAAAAACTGGAAGAGGTTTTAGAAAAAATCCTTCCTACCGCTTTTGCCGTGGTAAAAGAAACGGCTAGAAGATTTAAAGAAAACGAATCTATTGAAGTTACTGCTAGCCAGTTCGATAGAGATTACGCTATAAACAACGACCACGTTACCATAGAGGGGGATAAAGCAATTTGGCAAAACTCTTGGGATGCTGCGGGCAGTGAAATTACCTGGGATATGTTGCACTACGATGTGCAGCTAATTGGAGGTATTGCGTTGCACAAAGGTTCTGTTGCAGAGATGCAGACAGGAGAAGGTAAAACCCTTGTGGCCACGCTTCCTGTTTATCTTAACGCACTTGCGGGTAAAGGAGTGCACCTGGTTACGGTTAACGATTACCTAGCTCGTCGTGACTCGGAGTGGATGGGACCTTTATTCGAGTTCCACGGTTTATCAGTTTCTTGTATCGATAATTTCCAACCGAATTCTGAGGAGCGAAGAACAGCCTACAAAGCAGATATCACTTATGGTACCAACAACGAATTTGGTTTCGATTACCTAAGGGATAATATGGCTATTGATCCAGATTCTTTGGTTCAAAGGAAACATCACTACGCCATAGTCGATGAGGTGGATTCGGTACTTATTGATGACGCTAGAACACCGCTTATTATTTCTGGACCTACTCCAAAAGGGGATCAGCAACAATTCGAAGAGCTAAAACCGAAGATTAAGCGTTTGGTTGATGCTCAAAAATCTTTGGTTACCAAAATTTTATCTGATGCCAAGAAAAAGTTAAGCTCTCTTGGAACAGATAATCCAGATAAAGAAGAAATAAAAGAAGGAAGCTTCTTACTTTTTAGAGCTTACCGTGGTTTGCCTAAAAATAAAGCACTGATTAAGTTCCTTTCGGAGCAAGGGGTGAAAGCCGCCATGCAGAAAACAGAAAATTTCTACCTCCAAGAGCAAGGTAAGAATATGCCTGAGGTGGATAAGGAGCTGTATTTTACTATCGACGAAAAGAACAATAGTATTGAGCTTACCGAAAAAGGACTAGATCTAATTTCTGGAAGTGATGATCCTAGCTTCTTTATCATGCCAGATGTTGGATCACTATTGGCGGAAATCGATAAGAATGAAAGTCTTCCAGAGGACGAAAGACTAAAGAAAAAAGACGAAATCGTTCAGGATTACGGTGTTAAATCGGAGCGTATCCATACCGTAAACCAGTTACTAAAGGCATACACACTGTTCGAGAAGGATGTGGAGTATGTAGTAATGGATGGAAAGGTGAAGATTGTAGATGAGCAAACCGGCCGTATTATGGAAGGTCGCCGCTATTCTGACGGTCTGCACCAAGCGATAGAAGCAAAGGAATCGGTTAAGGTAGAGGCTGCAACACAGACCTACGCTACGATAACGCTTCAGAACTATTTCAGAATGTACCATAAGCTTGCGGGTATGACAGGTACGGCTGAAACGGAAGCAGGAGAACTTTGGGATATTTATAAGTTGGATGTAACCATCATTCCAACCAATAAGCCGATTGCAAGAAAAGATCACGAAGACAAGGTATTTAAGACCAAGCGTGAGAAGTACAACGCCATTATTGATGAGATAGTAGACCTTCAGGAACAAGGCAGACCAGTGCTTGTAGGTACCACATCGGTTGAGGTTTCTGAATTGCTAAGTAAGATGCTTACCATTCGAAAAATCCGTCATAATGTGCTAAACGCGAAGCTGCACCAAAAGGAAGCGGACATCGTTGCTGAAGCTGGTAAAGCAGGTACTGTTACTATCGCAACCAACATGGCGGGCCGTGGTACCGATATTAAGCTTAGCAAAGAGGTAAAAGAAGCGGGTGGACTTGCCATTATTGGATCGGAGAAACATGATTCAAGAAGGGTAGATAGACAGCTAAGAGGACGTTCGGGAAGACAAGGTGATCCAGGTTCTTCGCAGTTCTATTTGTCTTTGGAAGACGATTTAATGCGTCTATTTAATTCAGACCGTGTCGCCAAAATAATGGATAGACTTGGTCTTGAAGAAGGAGAAGTTATACAGCACTCTATGATTACTCGCTCTATAGAAAGAGCGCAGAAAAAAGTGGAGGAGAATAACTTCGGTATCCGTAAAAAAGCGCTGGAGTACGATGATGTATTAAATGCGCAGCGTGACGTTATCTATAAAAGAAGAAAACACGCACTTTTTGGTGATCGACTTAAGTTGGATATCGCCAACATGTTCTTTGAAACATCGGAGAACTTAATTGCCAACTTCTACGATACTAAGGATATAGAAGGGTTAGATCTTGAGGTACTTAGAATATTTGCTACCGATAGCGGTATCAATGTTGATGATTTCACTAAGCCTCAACCAGAATTGGCGGAACAGCTTTTCTTAAAAGTGTACAAGCACTATCAAGATAATGCGAAGCAGGTTGCAAACATGACCTTCCCCGTAGTAAAGGATGTGTTCGAAACTCAAGGAGAGAAGTTTACTAACATCATGGTGCCATTTACAGATGGTAAAAAGGGAATTCAGTTACCGTGCCCATTGAAAAAGGCATACGAAACTGAAGGTAAAGATGTAGTAGATACGCTAGAAAAAAGAATCACGCTTTCTATTATCGACGACGAATGGAAAGAGCACTTACGCGAACTGGATGAGCTGAGACAGTCGGTTCAGGGAGCGGTTTATGAGCAGAAGGATCCATTATTGATTTATAAGTTCGAGTCATTTGAGCTATTTAAAGCAATGTTGGACAGAATAAATGTTGAGGTGGTATCATTCTTAACCAGAGCAAGGATACCGGTAAACCAACAGGCACAGGCGTCTAATGCTCCATTAAGAGCTCCAAAACAGCCGAAAACGGTAGAGCAAAGAGCTCCAAGTTATGCGAACGTTGGAGATGGTGGAAATGCGCAAGCCATTGCAAATTCAGCACCAAGACCAAAAGCACAACCGCTAATCGCAGATGAGAAAATTGGAAGAAATGATCCATGTCCATGCGGTTCGGGGAAAAAATACAAGCAGTGCCACGGAAAATAAAAATCTGTAGCTAACCCAATAAAATTAGAGCCTTTTCGAAGTAATTCGGGAAGGCTTTTTTGTTGGTATGATTTTAGTTCGCAGGTGGTAGCTCGTAGCTTGTAGGAGGATGAACTGATGAAGGATGAATGGATGAACTGATGAAAGATAAATTGATGAAGGGTTTTTCCCTGAATTCGAATATGGCTTACGGGATCCCTCTTTCCGCTTCGCTGCAATCGGGATGACCGCCTTGATTACAACGAAAAAACCAGGGCATCGGGCGTGCTAATTAGCCAATAAGCCAATTCGCCAATAAGCAAAAAAGGGCTCTCGCCCTTTTTTTATCTAATCAACCTAAACTCTCCGTGTAGGATTTCTCGAATGCGCTTATCAAACATCTTGGCCCTTACCACAAAGTAATAGGTGTCAACTGCAGCGGGCTTTCCGTTAACGGTTCCATCCCAGGCGGGATTATCGGGTGTTCCGGTAAATACCAACTCCCCGTAGCGGTTGTAAACTCTAAACTCTTCGTAGGACTCTACTCCCCATCCTTGTGGGTAGATTTCATCGTTAATGCCATCTCCATTGGGTGAAAAAGCATCGGGAACATCCAGGGAGTATTTGGTAGCATCTACACGAAGGATGTAGTCTGTCGCTTGATTTGTACAACCAAAAATGTCGGTTACTTCCACTGCAAATTCTTGCTGGGTAAATACTTCCACGGTTTGGTTGGGACAGTCGCTACAGCTGAATTTCGCTTTTGGCGTCCAGTTGTAAATAAGTCCAGGGTATTCGGGAAGCTGAGTGGTAAACGAATCGCCTTTTACAATGAGCGTATCGAAGAGGTTAGGCAGAATAATGGTAGAATCTAACCCTACGATGTTGGCTACAACGGTTGCGGTATCGCGACAGCCTTTTAGGTTAAACACCGCCACTTTATAGGTGTAACGGTTTCCAATGGAATCGCCAATAGCGCTAAAGCGTACGTTGGCACCAAAAGGCACTGCCAGCAGCGTGTCGGGCGACCAACTGTAGGATGATCCACCTGATGCCGATAAGGTGTCAATTTGATCGATACACACCTGAAAGGTTCCTCCTTTTGCCTTAGGCAGTGGGTTCACAATGACTTGCTTTTGCAGCTGATCGCTACAGTTTTCTGCCTGATTGCTCACAAATTGCTTGATGGTATAAGTTCCAGGAGATTTGTATAGGTGTTTTAATACCTGCTTTTTCGAAGAACTTACCTGCCCGTCGCCAAACTCATACCGCACATCTTGTACGTTGTTGGTGTTGGAGGTAATAAATACGGTGTCGTTTAAACAAACCTCGCTCGGGGCAAAGAACCCTGCCAATACTTGTTTTACGCGTATGGATTTAGAGATGTTGTTTACACAGCCCTCTTTGGTGGTAAGCTCCAGATTAAGGGTTAGGAAGTTGGTTCCCGAAGGTT
>NZ_VORB01000012.1 GCF_007995015.1 Luteibaculum oceani | reverse complement strand
TTTATTCTCAAATACAACAAACGAAAACATCAAGGTATTAACAGAAGAAAACCAGTTGATTTATATATGGCTGCTTAAATCAACTATATTTGAGCAACTACTGGTCCATCAAACGGGGAGTACTTCAATAGCCTCTATTTGCTTGTGGTTTTTAGGAGTAGCAGATCGAATATTATCGATGATTTTAAGGAATGAGTTTTTTTCCAGTGAATTTAAGTTGTCAAGAATTCTCTCTAGTTTCATCGGATAATTGGTTTTTAATTAGTTGATCAAGCTTGGTCTCTATATTGTTTATTTTTTCTGAAAGGTCATCGTTGTTATCGCTTACCATGGTGTCAACAAAAATTGAGTTAACGATTGATAATCCAATGATGCCCCCTCCAAGAACAATAGCAGAAAAGTAAATATGGATTAGGATTTCAGTGATTCTAGATTTTCCGGAAGCCATGGAATCAGGTAGTTCATACCATCCTTCAACAGTAAATACCTTAAAAATTGAGTAAATAGAAATTAAGGGGTTTTTAAAAGCTTCGTGGTCCCAGGATTTGAACATATAGAACGATAGTATACCTATTAAGATAATTATCAAAAACATTGCTACCGCAACTAAAAATGAAGCTTTAATGGCTCTTTTAAACCCTGTAATAAGGTGGGCAATATTAGGGATGAACTTGAATAAACGAAGGGTCTTAAATACTCTAAGTACTCGCAATGCCAATAGAAAACTTAGATCTAGTCCTTCTAAATTCCCAAGATATTTTATGCCGGATGGAATAGCTAGAACTATCAATAGAAAATCTAATTTGTTCCATCCTGATTGAAGGTACTTTCTGATGCCCAATAAATTGACCTTAGCAATCAATTCTACAAGAAAGAATAGTGTGATATAAAAATCTAACGCACTGAGTATATGGTATGATTTCTCTCCTGGGTGGTAGTAGCCTTGTGTAAATAACACCAGAATATTGCTAATTATTATGGTTAAAACCAACCTTTCATTCAGGAATATTTTTAAAATTGGTTTGATAGCTTGGGGTGTTTAAACTGGATTGTAATAATACCTATTATTAAAGAAAACTTATCAAGTTAGTTTTATTAGTACTAAAATTACCAATTGCATGAATTTGCCAAAACGAATTTTCATAGTAGGGATCAGCATGTTAATGTGGAATAATCAATCCCACGCACAGTCCAATTACATTGTTGATTCCAAGCTTAATTCCAGTCAGGAAGCTGTAATGCAAACCGCACTGAATTTGTTAGAGGGAATTCGAAATTCCGATACCGTTCTTTTTAAGAGTGCTTTTGTCGCCAACCCCGATTTGGCAGTTGTATATAAGGATGCCACAGGAAAAGATAGGTTTCAAAAGAATAATTTCAAGGAATTTATTGGCTCGGTTGGTAAGGAGAAATCTCAAGTTTGGGACGAGGTAATTTGGAACGTTGATATTCGTATTGACGATAAATTAGCAGTGATGAGCTGCGATTATGCATTTTATTTAGGAAGGAAATTTCACCATTGTGGAATGGATGTTTTTGTAATGCATCAGGTGGATGGTAGCTGGAAGGTTTTCCAATTAAGTGATACCAGAAAAGACGAGGGCTGCAAGGTTCCGAAAGAGTTGCGCAAAGGTCGGGATTTATAAGGTTTTTTGCGTTTTATGGGGCTGTTGGGATTTACTTTACAACAGGGGGTTTTAGGTTTTACTTTTTGCTTTTCATTTTCCAAATAAGGTCTAATTTATCGTCAAATTCTGTGCCTATTTTTGATCTTTTTTAGACAGTCAGCGTGATTTTATTTTAAAGGTTTTGTAATTGTGAATATATTTTGCAGTACCTTTGTCCCAGAAATGCATAAGATGTGTTTCTAGAAAAGTGCGTTTCTTTTGCAAATTGGAATACTCAAGTAAGCCCTAGCAAGCTTTAAACTTTTGCCTCTCCTGTAACAAAACATGCTTTTAAAAAGTCTAAGAATCACTTAGACGTGTTTTGTTTAACTAATTATTGTCGTATTAATCTTCCTTTTCTTTTAAGTCTCAAGTAGAAATCTTTTGTGATTTCAGGTGAAAGCGTTGTTTGTTAACGACATTCTTTTTCCTCGAAATTCATCAAAGCTAGCAGTATTACTGTCCGGTTTACAGACAAAGGCAAGCTTCCGTTGCGACAAGCAACTCAAAAAAACATGAAAAGACCAGTTAAAAAAAATATAGATCGCAGGCGATCTAAAAAGCGAATGGTATCTAGCATTAATCCAAAAATGCTGGTAAAGTCGGCCGTAAAAAGTACCGTTAAGCCATATACGCCGAGTCAATGTTATGCCGACATGGCATTAAGACCAGAAATTCTGAAAAACTTAAGTGCCAAGGGATATACCCATCCAACCGAAATACAAGATAAAGCTATTGCAAGCCTTATTTCTGGTAGAAATATGGTGGGGATTGCAGCTACGGGAACCGGAAAAACCGGTGCCTTTTTGATACCCATTGTGGAACAAATGCTTTGCAACAAAGGGAAAACTGCGTTGGTTGTAGTTCCAACAAGAGAATTAGCCGAGCAGGTATTAATTGAGTTTAAAGCACTAAGCCGTGGAATGGGGCTTTCCTCGGCTTGTTTTATTGGTGGAACCAATGTGGGTAAAGATTTAGGTATCGCCCGCAGGAAACAAGATTTAATTGTAGGAACCCCTGGAAGGTTGTTAGACCTTGTAAATCAAGGCGCGCTTCGATTAAAAGGAACGGAAATTTTGGTTTTAGATGAGTTCGATCGCATGTTAGACATGGGGTTTTTACCAGATGTGAAGTCAATTGTGAGCTGCATGAAATCGAGGATGCAAACCATGCTTTTTTCGGCAACCTTGAAGAGCGATCAGGAAAAGCATATCCAACAATTGCTTAGTGATCCTATTCGAATTAAAGTAAGTTCTGGAACCGAGAGTAGCGATAATGTAGAGCAAAATATCATTAAGGTGAAACCGGATGAAAATAAGTTCGATCTACTGAAGAATTTGCTTTTACAACCCTCTTTCGAAAAGGTGATTCTGTTTGCTGAAACCAAACGAAGCGTCGATAAAATTCAGGTGAAACTTCAAAAGGTTGGAGTAATGTCGGATGTTATCCACGGAAACAAATCGCAGAATTATCGTAGTAATGCGATCCGCAAATTTAAAAGTGGTAAAACGCGTGTTTTAGTAGCTACAGATGTTGCGGCTAGAGGGATAGATGTTGATGGGGTAACCCACGTAATTAATTACCAATTACCTCTTACCATGGATAGTTATATCCACCGTATAGGTAGAACCGGAAGGGCTGGTAAAACAGGTATGGCTTATACCTTTATAAATTAAGTAGTGTAAATTTTTCAACTAATAAATAAACAAGTAGTATGAACGAAGGAGTAGTAAAATTCTTTAACGAGGAAAAAGGGTACGGATTTATCACACCAAACAATTCAGGTAAGGATATTTTTGTACATGCAAATGGTCTTATTGATGAAATTCGTGAGGATGACCGTGTTTCTTTTGAAACTCAAGAAGGTAGAAAAGGGTTAAACGCAATCAATGTGAAACTAATTGACTAAGTCAATTTTTACCTAGTTATTTCAATATTTCTTGGAGTAACAAAAGCATTTAAAAAAGCCAGGACACGTGTTGTTCTGGCTTTTTTGTTTCACAACAGGGCAGTTTTAAATATCTTTTTTGTACACGTGTAATTTTCGTTTTTGCACCGTATCCGTTCGGATAAAATCGAAATGTAATTTGGTCATTAGCTTTCGCGAAGCATTATTTCCATCTACCACAAGAGCGTGTATTTCCTGCAGCCCTTTACATTGCCCCCCCAAAGAATTACTCCATTTAAAAGTTCGGTTGCAAAGCCCTTATTCCAAATACCTCTACTTAAATGGCAACCCACATGGTAAACATTTAAGGGCTCGAAAAAATTTAAGTTGACTGTGCCTACCAAACGGCCTTTCTCTTTTTTCTTGCAGTCCAAAAGCCCAATTCCTTTTCGTTGTTTCCTATTTTTAGTTCAAGGAAAGCCAAGTGTTCCTCGGGTGTTTTGTCCTTAAGCGGTGGAACATATTTGTTGGAATCAAGCTCTTGATACATTTCAAGAATCTCAGGGAAATCCTCTTTCTGTAACGGCTTAACAATACATCGTTCAGTAGAAAATAGGGTGCTAGTCATAGCTTTTATAGGTTAAGTTCTATATCCAGATGTACACCATCCGTAAGGTTTAGTTTTTTTCGGATCTCAGCTTTAATAGGTAGTAAATAAGTGTTCTTTTTAGAATCGAACCAAATGGCTGTACTCCATTTTACATCTTTTATGCTAGCTTCTGCTTTTAGACGGCCCCAACCTTCTTCCATCCATTGGGAGTGCGTCCTGATTTCCTTGGAGAGCTCATCGGGCAGACTTACAAAATACCAAGCTCCTGCTTCAGAACTTTTCCAAAGGGTACTGGAGAATGCATATTTTATCACACTGAAAGTTTTTAGTTGCCTAAAATGTTCCTCGGTCTTTAAAAATAAGGCTAGAGGAGATATTACAAAATAAAAAAGCCAGCAATGCATGTTAAACAGTGCGCTGCTGGCTTCGGCTGAACTTATGTCTTTATTTTAAAATTGTTCTGCTTCGGTCGATCCCTTTAGGGCGGTAGTAGAGCTTTTGCCTTTGGTAATCGTGTTTTGTACACGGTCGAAATAACCAGTTCCAACGAAAGCTTGATGTTTAGTAGCGCGGTATCCAGCCTCCTCATTAGCAAATTCTGCTTGCTGAAGTTGACTATAAGCGTACATTCCGTCTTGTTTGTATGCTTTTGCTAGGTTAAACATGCTGTGGTTAAGCACATGCCATCCTGCTAGGGTAATGAATTGGAATTTGTAACCCATTGCTGCAAGTTCTTCGCGGAATACCTTCATGGTTTTATCATCCAGATTTTGTTTCCAGTTGAATGAAGGTGAGCAGTTGTATGCAAGTAATTTACCAGGGTACTTAGCGTGTATTGCTTCAGCAAACCTTCTTGCTTCCTCTAGATCTGGTTTCGATGTTTCACACCAAATTAAATCGGCGTATGGGGCGTATGCTAAACCTCTACTAATTGCCTGGTCTAAACCGGCTCTTACTTTGAAGAAACCTTCAACGGTTCTTTCTCCGGGTATAATAAATTCTTTGTCGTTGTCGTCGATATCCGAGGTTAACAGTCCTGCGGCATTTGCATCGGTTCTGGCGATAATTAGGGTAGGCACCCCTAACACATCAGCTGCTAATCGAGCTGAAACTAATTTGTTAACAGCTTCTCTAGTGGATACTAATACTTTCCCTCCAAGGTGGCCGCATTTTTTAGCAGAAGAAAGTTGGTCTTCGAAGTGAATACCAGCTGCACCTGCTTCAATAAGAGCTTTGGTAAGTTCAAATGCGTTTAGGTTTCCTCCAAATCCAGCTTCGGCATCGGCAATTACTGGAACCATCCAATCGATATCTGTATTGCCTTCCATCCAATGAATTTGGTCGGTACGTTGTAAGGCGGCGTTAATTCTTTTTACCATTTTAGGCACAGAGTCTACCGGGTATAAACTCTGGTCTGGATACATATTTCCACTTGTATTGCCATCTCCAGCTACCTGCCAACCGGAACAGTAAATTGCATTTAATCCAGCTTGAACTTCTTGCACGGCTTGGTTGCCGCTTAAAGCGCCCAATCCGTTTACGGTTTCACCGTTGTTTAACATTTGCCAAAACTTTTGGGCTCCATTTTTGGCTAGGGTACATTCAGGAACTATAGATCCCTGTAGATCTATAACTTCTTCGGCTTGATAAGGTCTTCTAATTCCTTTCCAACGGTCTAATTGCATCCATTGGTTTCTTAATTGTGCGGCTAGGGCCACTTTTTTACTTACTGCTGACATAGCTGGGAGATTTTAGGTTATTAAATAAGTTCGTATGCATCTAGGGTTAGGAAATCTTGAAACTGTTCTTTGAAAATGAGGTCTCTAAAAAGGAGGGCAGCATTCTCTAAACGGTGGGGTAGGATGGTGTTTAGCTGGTTTCTCGTATGGATTTGCTCTTCGTAAAAGAGTTTATCCATAAGTTCTTTGGTTAATTTTCTTCCATCGGCAAGTTTTACCTGGTGTTTGCGCCACTGCCAAAGCTGGGCTCTGGAAATCTCTGCGGTTGCGGCATCTTCCATTAGGTTGTATAGTGCTGCTGCACCTCTTCCTCTTAGCCAGGATTCAACATATAATAGGCCTACGTTTAAATTCTTTCTTACCCCTTCTTCGGTAATTTCACCTTCGGGAAGGCGTAATAAATCTTCGGCGCTTATTTCTTGGTCAATTTGCTTCCCAATTTGGTTTGGGGCGGGCATGAATTGATCGAAAATTTCTAATACTGGCACAACCAAAGCAGGGTGAGCAACCCAGGAACCATCGTGGCCATTTAATACTTCTCTGGTTTTATCGTTTCTAACTTTTTCAAGGGCATTGGTATTGGCAGCTTCATCGTTCTTTACTGGAATAAAAGCCGACATGCCGCCCATGGCATGTACCCCTCTTTTGTGACAGGTTTTAACTGCTAGTTTGCTGTATGCATCCATAAAGGGAGCAGTCATTCCCACTAGGTCACGATTTGGAAGCACCATTTCTGGTAGCGATCTAAAGCACTTAATAAAGGAGAAAATGTAGTCCCATCTTCCGCAATTTAAACCGGCTGAATGTTCGCGCAGTTCATATAGAATTTCGTCCATTTCAAATGCGGCTGGAAGCGTTTCGATAAGCACCGTAGCTTTAATTGTACCCTGAGGTATACCCAAATAATCTTGTGCGAATACAAAAACCGAATTCCAAAGCGCGGCCTCTTTGTGGCTTTCTAATTTGGGTAAATAGAAATATGGTCCGCTTCCGTTTTCAATCAGCTGTTTAGCGTTGTGGAAAAAGTACAAACCGAAATCAACTAGCGAAGCAGAAAAACGATTTCCCTGTTCGTCTAACAGGTTTTTTTCTTCTAAGTGCCATCCTCTTGGGCGCACCAAAAGGGTGGCTGGTTTTTCAGAAAGCTTGTATTCTTTTCCGTTTGAAGCGGTAAAGTCTATCTGACGTCTGATGGCATCATACAGATTTATTTGGCCTTCAACAATGTTTTTCCAAGTAGGTGAGGTGCTGTCCTCAAAGTCGGCCATGAAACATTTGGCTCCCGAATTGAGGGCGTTTATAATCATCTTTCTATCTACAGGTCCCGTGATTTCTACTCTGCGATCGAGAAGGTCTTGGGGCAGCGGTGCTACTTTCCAATCGCTTGCTCTAATGCCCTTGGTTTCGGGTAAAAAGGTTGGGGTTAACCCTTTATTGAATTCCAAATTGCGAACTTTTCGCAAGTCTAGAAGATCGATTCTTCTTTGGTTGAATTTCTGTTGAAGGGCATTTAAAAACTCTAAAGCAGAGGGAGATAAAATTTCTTCTTGCCGTGCATTTACGGTCTCTTTTACTTTAATGGCTAGGGTTGTAGTATCCATAGTTAGAATGATTTACACAAATATGCAGAAAGCGAATCATCTTTGCAAGCGAATATTCGCTAAATAAAATCAATTCGCTGAATGATAATAATTAGCTGAAAATCTAAGATGCATTGCCTATGTTTGCATTTCGACGCAATGGGAACGACTTCGGAGGATAAAATCAGATTGATTTTTGGGCTAAAAGTGGCCCAGGAACGTGCTCGTTTAGGGCTTAGCTTAAGTGCTTTATCTAAAAAAGCAGGTTTGTCGGCTTCCTACTTGAATGAAATTGAGAAGGGTAAAAAATATCCGAAGGCCGAGAAGATTATAACTCTTGCCCAAGCCCTGGAGGTGGAATACGATGAATTGGTATCCACCAAACTAAAACAAGACCTTGCGCCACTCGGTGACTTGATGTCTTCCAAAATTTTCGATCAAATTCCCTTTAGTCTGTTTGGTATAGATACCACTCAAATAGTGGAGCTCTTGTCGAAAAGTCCGGCACAGGCTTCCTCTTTTTTGGGTGCTTTTATGGAAATTGCCAGGCATTATAACATTTCTGAAAGTGAGGTGTATACAGCAGCCTTGCGCAGTTATCAGGAAATTGCCAATAACTACTTCCCCGATATAGAACAAAAAGCCCAGAAATTTGCGGCTCAGCATAACTTCAATCCCTTTGTAAAAGATGCGGATAAGCAATTGGAGCGTCTGTTAGCCAATTTATTTTCATACCAAATCGACAAGTCTACCCTTGGCAGTAATGATTTGTTGAAAGGGGTAAAATCTTATTACACACAGGAATCGGGTCCTAAGCTTTTTATAGAACCAGAATTATCTGCCTCCCAGCAAATATTTTTATTGGCAAAAGAACTTGGGTTTAATGTTCTTGATTTAGAAAAGACCATCCGCGTTAACACCATACTCGGGAAGCCAAGAATTAAGAGCTTTCAGCAAATTTTAATAAACCTACAGGCTTCATACTTTGCCGGTGCTTTGTTGCTGCCGAAAAAGGAGGTAGAAAAAGATTTGGGGCTATGGTTTGACCAAGAAACATTTGACGCCAGCCATTTAAAGAAGCTTAGTGATAAATGGAAGTGTACTCCTGAAACCTTGTTTCACCGGCTGACCAATATTTTGCCGCAGTCATTTGGTTTGGATGTACTTTTCTTCTTAAAGTTTAATCAAAAACCAGAAGAGGAACTTCCGCATTTAGAACGCGAACTCCATCTAAATAGAAAGCATTTACCTCATGCCACCAAATTGGGAGCACATTATTGTGCGCGCTGGTCGGCATTAAAAACTTTAAAAGAAGTTGTTGGTAATGAGGGGGGAGAACAATTTAGTGCACACGGCCAAATTTCTGAATTCGTGGAAAATGGCGATTGCTACTTGGTAATATCCATGGGGCGAAAAATTAGCGAGGCCACAGGATTAGCTACCAGTACTTGTTTGGGTATTTATCTTAATGCCAAACTAAAGCGTAAAGTGCGTTGGTTATCCGACCCTAAATTGGCTAAAAAGCAAGTGAATGTGCTTTGCGAAAACTGTGCTATGGATTGTGAAGATCGGTTAGCTCCTCCAAGCATATTAGAAAGAAAATCCCTGAAAATGGAAGTCGAAGATGCGCTATCTCAATTGCATTGATTTTTTACCCATCTTTGTCCCAGTTCTTTAATTAGTACTTATCAAGAAAGGCAGAGGGACTGGCCCTATGAAGCCTTGGCAACCCGAAGTACGCAGCTGCGTACCCGAAGGTGCCAATTCCAGTTTCCGGAAATACCGGAAAACAGATAAGTTGACAGTTTTGATTTTAACCTCCTAAAATATTCAAACCCTGTTGACTTATGTTAACAGGGTTTTTTTATGCCCAAATTTTAAAGTAGAATGAAAGTTACAGAGGCTATAAAACAGCGAATTTTAGTGCTAGACGGTGCGATGGGTACCATGATTCAGCGCTATAAATTAGAGGAAGAGGATTTTAGAACTCCCGAGTTAAAGCATCATGAAAAATCATTAAAGGGTAATAATGATTTAATTGGGTTGTCTCGACCTGAAATCCTCGCAGCAATTCACGAAGAATACCTTGCGGCTGGTGCCGATATATTAGAAACCAACACTTTTAGTGGTACTACCATAGCTCAGGAGGATTACTCTTGTGAGCATTTGGTTGATGAAATCAATATTAAAAGTGCCCAAATTGCAAAAGCGGCGGCAGATAAATACACTGCCTTAACACCAGACAAGCCTAGGTATGTTGCTGGATCAATGGGCCCGACCAACAAAACGGCATCTATTTCTCCGAATGTGAACGACCCTGGATACCGTGCAATAGATTTTGATACCCTAGCCGAAGCTTACCGTCAACAGGCGGTTGGACTTATGAAGGGGGGAGTTGACCTGCTTTTGGTGGAAACTGTTTTTGATACGTTGAATGCAAAGGCTGCTCTATTCGGAATTGAAGAGGCTTTTACAGAGATGGGAAGCGAAATTCCCGTTATGGTTTCAGGAACGATAACCGATGCTAGTGGGCGAACTTTATCTGGCCAAACGGCAGAAGCTTTTTTAATCTCTATATCCCATTTCCCACTTTTTTCAGTGGGCTTAAATTGTGCTTTAGGGGCTAGCCAATTAAGACAGTATATCCAGGTATTGGCTAAAAATGCACCCTTTTATATATCCGCTCACCCCAATGCAGGGTTGCCAAATGAATTTGGGGCTTACGATGAAACTCCAGAGTTTATGGCTAAACAAATCAAAGAGTTTTTAGACCTAGGTCTTATCAATATTATTGGCGGTTGTTGCGGAACCACGCCAGACCATATTCAGGCCATCGCGGAATTGGCGGCAAAATACGAACCCAGAAAAATGGCTTCCCCAGCTTTAAGTACTGTATTATAATGACTACCTACCTACAATTAGCGGGATTAGAACCCCTATATGTAACCTCAGAAAGCAATTTTGTAAATGTTGGTGAGCGCACCAACGTAACTGGTTCACGTAAATTTTTACGCCTTATTAAAGAAGAAAAATTTGATGAGGCCTTAGAAATCGCTCGGGATCAAGTTGAAGGCGGAGCCCAAATCCTCGATGTGAATATGGATGAGGGTATGATTGATGGGGTAGAAGCAATGGTAAAGTTCCTAAACCTTATCGCTGCTGAACCAGATATCGCCCGAATTCCTATTATGATAGATTCCTCTCGATGGGAAATCATCAGAGCAGGATTAAAATGTGTTCAGGGTAAGGCCGTTGTGAACTCCATTTCACTCAAAGAAGGTGAAAAGACCTTTATAGAACAAGCAAAATATATAAAGCGTTTTGGCGCTGCGGTAGTGGTAATGGCTTTCGACGAAGAGGGTCAGGCAGATAGCTACGAGCGACGAATAGAAATCTGTAAACGCTCCTACGACATATTAACCCAGGTAGTTAAATTCCCTCCTCAAGAGATTATTTTCGACCCTAACATTTTCCCAGTAGCAACTGGGATGGAGGAGCATAGGAATAACGCACTAGATTTTTTTAGGGCTACCAAGTGGATCAGAAATAACCTTCCTCATGCACATGTTAGCGGTGGGGTAAGTAACGTATCGTTTTCATTTAGAGGAAACAATACGGTTAGAGAAGCGATACACTCCGCATTTTTATACCATGGAATAAAGGCGGGTATGACCATGGGGATTGTAAACCCTTCTATGCTTGAAGTGTACGAGGATATTCCTAAGGATCTGCTGAACTGTGTGGAGGATGTGCTTTTAAACCGAGATCCCAAGGCCGAAGAACGCCTGCTTGAAATGGCGGAAGAATTAAAGGATGGTCCTCAGAAGGAACGTAAGGTGGATTTGTCTTGGAGAGAGGCGCCCGTAGAAAAGCGTTTGGAGCATGCCCTGGTAAAGGGGATTCTAGAATTTATTGAGGAAGATACCGAAACAGCAAGACAGCAATTCCCGACCTCGCTTCAGGTAATTGAAGGTCCTTTAATGGACGGAATGAATGTGGTAGGAGATTTGTTTGGATCTGGAAAAATGTTTCTCCCTCAGGTTGTGAAATCTGCGCGCGTAATGAAGAAGGCCGTGGCCTACTTACTGCCGTATTTAGAGGAAGAAAAGAAGAACAATCCCAACCCAGATAGTAAAAAAGCCAAAGGAAAAATTCTGATGGCCACCGTAAAAGGGGATGTCCACGATATTGGAAAAAACATTGTTAGTGTAGTGCTAGCATGCAATAATTTCGATGTAGTGGATTTAGGGGTAATGGTGCCGGCAGAAAAAATCCTCGACGAAGCCGAAAAGCAACAAGTGGACGCCATCGGTTTATCTGGATTAATTACTCCTTCCTTAGATGAAATGGTTTTCGTTGCCAAAGAAATGGAACGTAGGGGCCTAAATATTCCCTTGCTTATTGGAGGTGCAACAACCTCAAGGGTTCATACGGCTGTAAAAGTGGCTCCAGAATATTCCATTAATCGGGTAGTTCATGTTTTAGATGCCTCGAGAGCAGTAACCACAGCTTCAAAATTGTTGGGCTCAGACGCTAAGAAATTTAAAGATGATATCGCCGAGGAATACGAGAAGTTGAGAGCTTATCATCATGCAAAGAAGAAAAAGGAAAAGCTTATTTCACTTGAAGAAGCTCAAGCTAATAAAGTGGATATTGATTGGACCAATTTTAAAGCTGAAACTCCATCGGTAAATGGAATACAGGTGATCCAGCAGCAAGATTTAAATGAATTACTGCCCTTTATAGACTGGACTCCATTTTTCCAAACATGGGAGTTGGCCGGTAGATTCCCCAATATTTTGGAGGATGAAGTTGTAGGGGTTGAGGCCAAAAAACTCTACGCAGATGCACAACAAATGTTGAAGCAGATTGTAGAGGAAAAGTGGTTGGAAGCCAAAGCAGTTTTTGGAATTTTCCCAGCTAATAGCAATAAAGATGATGTTGAAATTTATGATGAAGATGGAGGGGTTGCCTGCACATTTAATCAAATGCGTCAACAGATAAAGAAGGTTGCAGGGCAGCCTAATTACAGTTTGGCCGATTTTGTTGCTCCAAAAGAAAGTGGTAAAAAGGATTATTGTGGGGCCTTTGTAGTAACTACTGGATTTGGTTGTGATGAAAAAGCAGAGGCTTTTAAAAAGGATCACGATGATTACAGTTCCATTATGATCAAAGCCCTTGCCGATCGTTTGGCTGAGGCCTTTGCAGAGTTGCTTCATCAAAAAGTAAGACGCGAATATTGGGGTTACGCTCCAAATGAGGCTTTAGACAATGAGGCCTTGATAAAAGAAAAGTACCGTGGTATAAGACCTGCCCCAGGCTATCCTGCCTGTCCAGATCACACCGAAAAACCCAAGCTGTTTAAACTGCTAAAGGCTAAGGAGAATATTGGTGTCGACTTAACAGAAAGCCTAGCCATGACTCCTGCTGCATCGGTTTCGGGGTGGTATTTTGCGCATCCTGAAAGCCGATACTTTGGAATTAGAAAAATAGAAAAAGACCAGCTTGAGAACCTTGCAGAAAGAAAGGGAATGGATGTAGCAACTTTGGAACGTTGGTTGCAGCCGGTGTTGTAATTTAAAAATTGACTTTTAGCTTCACCCAAGCCTTGCGTAATACGGTTGAAGGAATTCCCTAATTTTGAAACTTTTACACCAACCGATGACCTTCAACTTTTCTGCAATTAGCAGAGCTTTACTTCCTGCAATATTTGTTTTTTTTGCTGTTGTTACTCGAGCTCAGACCATTGATTTAAAGTCGTTTGTCCCATTTGATGGGATAAAGAAATCAGGATATCATTCCTCTTCTATTCTTACCTCTGATAACTACGGAAATACATTTATCCTAGGGGAATTTGATGGGTTCTTCGATGCGGATCCAGATTCAAGTGCCTACGAGCTTTATAGTCCCACGATTAGTTCCAGTGGGGAATCCATGTTTATATCAAAGTTTCATGAAAATGGAGATTTAGACTGGGCAATTGTTGTTAATAGTGAGTCGGGGGTTGGTCCGCCAACTGCAGCATTTACAGATTCATTGGGGGCATTGTACTTTGTTCTTAAGCGTCTTAACAAAATAAAAGATGGTTTCTCCCAAATTGGTTCGGATACTATTTTGTTAACCGAGGATTTCCATCTTGTAAAGATAGATTCAACAGGAAAGTACCTATGGGATTTGCCTTTCAAACCAGATTATCCTTCAAAAGAATACTATCCTGTATATGGATTATACGAGGATAGCACATTTGTTATGGCTTATAAAACCAGAAAACATTCTGTGTTTTTAGCTTTGTACGACCAAAATGGCGATTCAATTCTCACTAAGCAGATTGTCTCTGAAAACATTTCAAGTAATACATTAAATGTTCTAAATGTAGAAAGTGACAGCCAGGGAAACTTATATGTCTTGGGGTCATTTCAAGGGACCTGTAGGCCAGATATAACCAGTGAGTTTTATGGCGTCCAATCAAAGGGTTCCAACGATGTTTTTGTTGGGAAGTACGATAAGAACTTAAATCACATTTGGTCCTTTGGTTTGGGTAGTGCATATCCTGAAATTGATCAAGAATTGGTCATAGACAGTAAGGATAGCATATATGTAAAGGGCATATACAGAGGAGCAACGGATTTCGACCCTGGAGTTGGAGATTCAACATTAACAGCCCCTACCAGTGGGCGATTGTTTTTGGCCAAATATGGGCCGGATAAGGGGTTTGCATGGGCTAGTAGTTTTAAGGATGTTTCCGAAGTATCCCTGCATATAGACAGGGAAAGAAACCGCCCCATCCTTAGAGGGGAACTTGCAGAGGAGGATACCGATTTGGATCCCTCTCCCAATATATCCTTAATCGAAGGTCCCGCTGAAAGATGGGATGCTTTTATTGCGCAATACACCAGTAATGGGCACTTTATAAGTGCTTATTCATGGAGTTTTGATCCACTTGTGCATATAGATGGAAAGGGGAATTTAGCCCTTACGGCTAATATCTCTAATGATGTATTAGTGGATAAGCAAGAAACTGTTCTGGTTGAGGTTGATCCAGATTCCTTAGGATTAAGCAGCGAAGTTTTACTTGCTAGGTTTAATGGATTTGACACATTTAATTATGCAAAGGTCTTTGGGGGATACGGTTGGCATAGTATCAATTCTGAAGTTTTAGGCTTAAAGGTGCATAACCAGAAGGCTTATGTATTGATGGACTGGGAGGGAGGAGAGGTTGACCTGGATCCTTCTAGCGATACGGTTTTAATAGATAGCATTCCTTTAAACATTGCGGTTTATAATGCCGATGGATCCTTTGATAAGGCTTTCGGGGTGGCTAATACCTTCTGGAATATAAGGATGGGCTTGGTAAATGAGAATGGAATTTTTCTATATGGTTTTGGTGGATATGATACACCCTTAATCCTGGGAGCTGGATCCGATACCGTTCACATTCACCAAAGCTGGTTTGTGGCTAACCTATCCTTAGACGGAAAGATTAAATGGGTCGTAAAGGAGAAAATTCCGGGAAGTGGTACTATCAGGTTTCAGTTATTGGACCAAAATGAAGATGGTATCCATCAAATTGCTGGATATTATGCTACCTATGGATCTCCAATCGATATCGACCCTACCGAGGGAGCTAAATATGTACCCGATAGGGGTGAAGGTATTTTCACCATGTACATTGATGCGGACGGTAATTTTATAAACTCACATTTTCATGAGGGGCCTGTCTGGCCCGAAAATTTCGCTTTTGATAGGGAAGGGAATTTGTTGCTAGCGGCGAAACAGTTAATTAAAAATTTTGACCTTGATCCATCGGCAAATACAGTAACTGTAAACCCCAATCAATTTTACTTTGCCAAGTTTAGTCCACAACTCGATATACAGTGGGGTTTTGCATATGGTGGAGGATCTGATGAACAGCTATACGATATTACTGTCGGCTCGAACAATGAGTTGTATGTTTTATTGGATGTGAGATATGGGGAAGGGTCTTTGAATCCCGATCCAACTGGCAAGGCAACACCTTTAACCGAGGTGGAAAACAATGTTCTTATCCGATATAATTCGGATGGATCTTACGCTTGGGCAAGGGAATTTGAAGACTATGATTTTTATGCTGATCACAAAGCAACCGGAGTTTGCCAGGATGCAAATGGCAACATTGTTGTTTTAGGTGAATTTTATAAAAGCCTATACCTAGACAAGGAAGGCGATGGATTTGAGTTGAAGGCTGAAGGTGAATCACCAAGTCTTTTTTTAGCATCTTACGATACCTTAGGCTTGTTTTTAGGGGCAAAGTCCATAGGTGGATGGGGTTATCAGACTACTACAAGTACCAATGAAGGATTAATCGAGGTAAATACATCTGGGGGCTTTTGGATAGCCGGTGACTTTTATGATTTCATAAATCCAGATCCAGAAAAATTGACGACCCCATTTGTTTTAAATACGCACTCATATGCTGATTTTATAGCGAATTACAATTTTATTCCCTGTTCAATTTCCGAGCAGGAACTTACTGATACATTATTTATTTCGTGCCAGACAACAGATTCAGCACAAGTTAAAATGGAAGGCAGTGAATTAGGGGTAAACTACTTTTTACGTGGTGCTACTGGTGAAATCCTTTCTGGTCCAATTAAAGGGACTGGTTCTCCAATTGACTTTAATTTATTTGGTTTAGAGGATGAGGGGAGGATACTTTATGTATCCGCAAAAAGCGAGACTTGCGTTAAAGTATTTAGTGATAAAATCATTTTGAAAAAGGATGTAATTCCGGTTCAAGTCGATTCTATTGTTTCATGTTTTAGTTATGTATGGCCAGTTAACGGAGAAACCTATGATTCTACTGGAATTTACACTTTGGAGTATACTAACCGTTGGGGTTGTGATTCAATTCATGTGTTAAACCTAGAGGTGAGGTTTCCCGAGTTTGACGTGGAAATCGTTGAAAAAGGATTTGAAATTTCTCCGCAAAATGCGGCTTTCCAATGGCTAGATTGCAACGATAATTATTCAGAAATTCCCGGTGAAAACAGTGAATTCTTTTATCCCACTAAATCGGGGGATTATGCCGTCCGGATTGTCAAAAATTCATGTGCCGATACTTTGGGGTGTTACCGCTTTGTTTATACAGATTTATTCGAAAATCAAAGGGAATTTTCCGATCTGAAGGTGATACCAAACCCATCTGACGGTGAATTTCAAATTAGCTATGCTGGAACAGAGGCAGCTCAATTTGTGGTTTTAGATGGAGCTGGAAAGAAAATTGAGATCGCCAACTTAAAACGTTCTAAAGGCACCATTGCTTTTAGTATGCGCAGCGCAAAGCCTGGTATCTATTTTGGTCATCTGATCACCGAAACGGGAAGCGGTATTGTAAAGCTTATTAAGAAATAGACTTTTGTGAATTTTTGAGATTTTCCTTCCTCCAGGTTGATTACCATTGGAATGGAATTTGCGTTATGCTAAGCAAACTTAATTCTCGAAAATGAAATACGCTATTCTTCTTTTCACCTTATTGTTGGGCTTTAATGGCTTTGCTCAAAGCGATAATCCCTTGGATGATATATACGAATTGGAGGCTCGAACAGCAGATTGTTTGGGGGCTATAAAATTGGGAGATAAACTAGGGCCGGTTGTGGGGAACAACAAAATTGGGTTTAAATACGAGATTAAAAAGCAGGAGCACCGTAATCCATACATTTTTGCTTGGGAGCACAATGTGGTATGGTTCCGATTTACACCTGAAAAGGATGGTGAGTTGGAGCTTTTAATTTCACCTATAGAACCATCCGAGAATTTTGATTTTATCTTGTACGTTACAGATGGAAGGTGGTTCTGTAATGATTTTCATGAGTACGTAGACAGTCCCATTCGTTCTAATTTATCCACGAACCCTGGAACTACAGGGATATCAAGCTTGGGCCAGGAGGAATTTGTTACCGAGGATAAATCGAATGCCTATAGTAGTCCGGTACAGGTTAAGGCCGGGTATACCTATTATCTTGTAATTGATAGCCCCGACGGTAAAAACAGCGGTTTTTCTATCGAGAAACGCGTAAAATAAAGTTAGAATACTGTGGATTGCTCACGTTCTCTCGATACAATCCCGCCGCAGCGTGATCACTCGAGAACCGAGCTTCGATTGTTAAAGAAGAATCGGTAATGCTAGTGGAATGTTGGGATGTATTGAGACGATTTTAGCGAAGAAAAGGGCAAAAAAAAGCCTCCACTAAAAGTGGAGGCTCCGTTTCCTTCAGGTAAAGAAAAGGGGACTTACTTCACAGTGAAGTTTATTCTTACAGACCCGTTGTCACCTATAATTCTGGCAACATAGATTCCAGTCTCTAGGGTACTCGTACTTACGCTAATTACGTTGGTTCCGGATTTAAGCACCTGCTCTTTTTTAAGCATAAGACTTCCTAGGCTATTGTACACCTCTAAATTAACCTGCTCGTTAACTTTAACATTCAGTTTAATATTTAGCTCCGAAGTAGCTGGTACAGGATAAGCAACAATGTCTCCTCCAAAATTTCCAGCTTCATTAACGATATTAGTTACTACCGGTGGATTAGTGGTGTTGTAGCTGCGGTTAATGTTTCCTCTTAATTCCGCATTAGGGTTTCTCATGGTGCTAATGCGAACATATGCTGAGTCTTTTTTAAACAACGCAGTAGTTTCGGTTGTGAAGCTTTGGTTAGCAGTTAAATATCCAAATGCACCACCCTCTTCTCTGTTTAATGCAAACATAATAGGTCCGGTCTCACCTGCAGCTCCGCTGTTAATTGATCCTTGCATTACGTTTCCACTTAGATTATCCCAAGCCATCATGTAATGTGCTTGTGTACCTCTAGTATTAACGGAAATCATACCAAGTCCAAGTGGCAATTCATCAACATCTACAAAGGTGGTTACCTGATTAGTATCCAAATCAAATACATAAGCATCTCTAAGGGCTCTTCCAAAGGTTCCTGCTAATTCGCCAGATGGCTGTAGGCTCGTGTTAACTTGAATGCCAATTTGGTTCGTTAAAAACCCATTAACCGCGGCTGGATTCAAAGCTTGAGGATCTGAACTCGTCCAAATTCCAGATACCATACCAGAATCTAGAGTGATGTTGTGCACGGGTACTCCATTTAATGTGAAGGAAGCTAATACTGGATCAGAGCTTAAACTATCTAGTTCATAAGCCATGAAATATCTAAAAGTATCTAGGCTGCTGTTTAGATATCCATGACCAGCTAGTGCAACGTTAGATGCAAATAATGGGTTTTGCGTAACATTTTCGCTAGAAGCAAAAACATCAAAATATAAGTCGGTGCTAGCTTGTACCTGCCCTCTTATTTCTCCTTGTGGATTACTTGCAGTGTGGACGTTAATGTATACCTGGTTATTTTCAATTAAAGTTTTAAGGGTAGCCTTTATTGTACTCGGAACAGTAATAATGGAATCAATTCTTGTTCCGTCTTTCACTAAACTGGTTAAATCAAAAATAACCGGTCCAGTTAGTCCCTTTCTTCCTTCATGCAGATGCACTCCGGTAATGTCCTCACCTAGTCCGACTGTTACAAGTTTAACTTCTAGGCTGTCTCCGTTTTGATCTAATTTAAAGTTCGCAGATCCAAAAGCTTGTGATCCATCAGAACCGGGTCTTGTTTGAGCGGTATCTAGATTGGCAAAAAATCCAAAATCGCGCTCCAATTTTATCTGCCCTCGGGCTGTACCAGTTGGAGGGAAGTTTTCATCGTAGGTGTTTAAATAAAATTCTCCTGCCATCATTGCGGGAATGAGAATGTCCAGCGTGCTATCGGTAATTACCGTGTTTATTTTATTGCGTACTACCGATGAGTCGAACGCAACAACTGGAAATCCATTTTCTCCTGGTCCTCCAATTTGGATTAGCGCTAATTCTAGGGGGGTGTCAAAATTTGAAACTGCGATGCTCACGTAAAGGCTGTCTCTGGTCTCATTCAATAAAAATGTTCCCAAACCAATAGCGTCAGCGTCGGTAACTTGTGTGTTATTCTGACCGCTTAATCTTGCGCTAAATAAAAGTCTTCCGCTAAGATCTTGGGCGAAGCTTTGGGTAAAACAAAAAATTAAAGCGAATAAAAAAGGTATTCGTTTCATCATAAGTATATTCTTGTCGTTTTGTGGTTTGCAAAACAATAAGACATTTCACCGTTAAATCAAGTTTTATTAACGTTTATTTAAGGTGAATTGACAAAATTTATATCCTCACTTGGAAAAAGTGGTTTCAAAAACGTGAATTACCCGCTTAACCAAAACTTTACTTGGCTTAACAATTCGTTCTTAGGGGTTTAACTCCATAGCAATACACTCTCATTTCATTTGCACCAAAACAAACCGAAATGAAAAACCTACTACTTTTTACTTTCTTTTTACTCTGTAAAAACTCATTCTCCCAACTCCAGGTGCAAGAAGGGGGTTCTCTTAAATATATGCTGGCGCTTCACAATGAATCTAATGGACATCCGGGTATAGATAGCATCGATGAAGCCGTAGGTTCTGGTGTAATACCGCAACCTTTTTCGATTTTCACGAGTGTTTCAGAACCAGTGATGTCCTTGTCAAAAAGTGGAGATTATAAAATGTTTAACGCCGAAGGAAAACTAGTAAAGCAAATTTCTGGTGCTAAAAGGGTAGGGGTATCCGATCTGAATTCGGGAGCTTACTTTTTGGTTAATCAATCCGGATTTGCTCAAAAAGTTATCGTGAAATAGGAAAAAGATAGCTTAAAATGAAAAGGCGAGGCGGCGGTCTCGCCTTTTTTGTTTTTTAAATCCAAGAGAAATAATCAGTAAAAATTCTGCGAAACTTTTTATAAACAGTGAAATGAGATGACCATCGGTAAAAATTCAAGAATGTGATTTGGTATATTCGCAACCGAACATTTGCAAGGAAACTATGCGATACATATATAGTTTGGTTTTTATAGCGCTAGCTGCAAGCGTATTTGGCCAAGACAATAAGTGGAGTCTACAAGAATGTATAGACTACGCTATGAAAAATAATATTGCCATTAAAACCAGTGAGCTGCAAACTCAAATTAGTGAGTACAGCAAGACTCAGGCGAAATTGGATCTACTGCCTAGTTTAAATGCCTCGGGTACGCACGGTTATAACTGGGGACAAACCATTGACCCCTTTACCAACCAATTCGCCACGCGAAGAGTTAGAACCAATAGTGTAGGAATATCCAGCCAGGTTACCCTATTTGGTGGGTTTCAGAAATTGAACCAAATAAAGAAGTCTGAGTACGACTACAAAGCAGCAAAAGCATCGGCCGACCAACAAAAGAATGATGTTGCATTGAGCATAGCTAATTTTTATGTAAACGTATTGTTTGCTCAAGATCTACTTGAGATAGCGGAAAACCAGTTGGAGATTTCACAATTGCAGAAAGATAGAATCAAAAAATTGGTTGAGGTAGGCCAGTTGCCTAAATCCAACCTTTTAGATGCAGAATCTCAATTAGCTTTGGATGAAGCGACAATGGTTCAGCGCGAGAACGATCTTGCACTGGCTTATTTGAGTCTGTATCAAGTGTTACAACTTCAACCTGACATGAAAATTGAGGTGGAGGAACCTGAGTTATTGGAGGTTTCTTCTTCATTCCTAAGTCAGAATCCACTGGAGATATACAAAACAGCTGTTGAGAATTTACCTCAAATTAAAGCCAGTGAATTCCAAGTTAAGAGTGCTGAAAAAAGTTTGGATATAGCTCAGGGTGCTGCACTTCCAAGTATTACCGCAAGAACTTCTTATGGTTCGGGATACTCTGGAAATAATCGTGTATTGAGAAGTGATGCAGATCCAACTTTGGCTATAGATACAATCGGTATTGTAGCGAATAGCATGGAAGAGGTTGTCGCTCCAAGGATTGAATTTCAGGACAGTGATTTTAGAACCAAAAATTTTAGCGACCAGCTAAACGATAACATTAACTACAGTGTTAGCTTTTCCCTAGTTATCCCATTATTTAATGGATACGGTGCGAGAACAGCCGTTAAACAACAGCGTTTAAATGCTCAGATTAGCAATTACCAATTGCAGCAGACCAAAAACACCCTGTTACAGGATATTGAGCGTGCTTATGCAGATGCAAAAGCCAGTTTAAAGAGTTACGAGGCGGCTAAAAAGTCGAAAGATGCAGCTGAGGAAGCGTTTAAATACGCAGATATCAGATACACTCAAAACTTGATTAATCAGGTAGAGTTTAGCAATGCTAAAGTGAGATTATCAAACGCATTGTTAGAATTGTCGAGGTCGAAATTCGACTTCATTTTCAAGGTTAAGGTTTTAGAATTTTATAAAGGAGAGCAAATCTCATTTTAATTAGAAGCTATGAAAGGCAAAAAGCTTTGGTGGATTATTGGTGGAGCAGTAGTAATACTTTTAGTTATCGCAGTTGCGATGAACAAATCGCGCGACACCTCGAAAAAAGTAACGGTAGCAAAATCTGAGAAGGTTACTATTACCGAAAAGGTTACTGCAAATGGAAAAATACAACCAGCTCAGGATGTTAAGATAAGTTCCGACGTTTCGGGAGAGATTATTGAGCTTGCGGTTAAAGAGGGAGACCAGGTTACCAAGGGGCAACTTTTGGTGAAAATTAATCCTGATATATATATCGCGGCAACAAATAGAGCTGAGGCTTCTTTAAATTCTGCTCGCGCTAATTTGGCTACTGCCAATGCAAGGCTTGCTCAATCTAGAGCTCAGTTTATTAACGCTGAGAAAACCTTTAATAGAAATCGTCAGCTATTTCAAAGTAATGCAATTTCACAATCGGAATACGATAATGCTGTATCGCAGTACGAAGTGGCTAAGGCTGATGTTGAGGCTTCGGAACAAGCTGCAAAAGCGGCTCAGTACTCGGTTAAATCTGCCGAAGCAACCCGCAAGGAAGCTAGAGACAATCTAAACCGAACTGAAATTTACGCTCCACAATCGGGAACCATTTCTTCCCTAGTAGTAGAAGAAGGTGAGCGTGTTGTAGGTACCGCACAAATGGCGGGTACCGAAATGATGCGTATTTCAGATATGTCGAAAATGGAAGTGCACGTGGATGTGAATGAAAATGATATTATTCGCGTTTCCCTAAATGACACGGCCGAGGTAGAAGTTGATTCCTATTTAGGAAAGAAGTTTAAAGGCCTAGTAACCGAAATTGCGAATGCAGCAACAAGTAGTGGGATGGGAACGGATCAGGTTACGAATTTTGCGGTTAAGATTACACTGCTTCCAGAGTCGTACAAAGATCTATTAGAAGGAAAACCAGCTTCATTCAGTCCATTCCGCCCAGGAATGTCGGCAAACGTAGATATTCTTACTGCAACCGAAAGAAACGTTATAGCTGTTCCAATAGAAGCTGTTACAACTCGTTCCGACTCTTCGAAGTTCTCTTATGCTAAGGTGGCCGATGATTCTGAAAAGGAAGAATTTGAATGTGTATTCATTTTCGAAAACGGTAAAGCAATGATTCGTCCGGTTACTACTGGAATTCAGGATAGTAAATTCATCTATATCAAAGAGGGGATAGAGTTAGGAGAAGAGATTATTACCGGACCTTATGCAGCGGTTTCCAGAGAATTAAGTCATAAGACAGCGGTAACCAAGGTGAATAAAAACGAATTGTTTAAGAAAGAAGAAGAATAAATTGGCACATATTCTCGCTTTAGAAACTAGTACAAAAGTTTGCTCGGTCGCTTTGTGGAATCAAGGCGACCTTGTCGCATATAAAGAGTCCGATGATCAAGAATACGATCACGCCGAAAAGCTTAATCCCTTTATTGTTGAGTTACTCGAAGAACAAGGTTTGCGTGTGCCCGACCTTGCCGCGGTAGCGGTGTCAAGAGGGCCGGGGTCTTATACCGGTCTCAGAATTGGTGTAGCGTCAGCTAAGGGACTGTGTTATTCAACAGGGCTTCCTCTAATCTCTGTTTGCCCATTACAGGCCATGTTAGAAATGGTAAAGCAGGAACGTAATGGATTAAATTCGGATTGTACGTATCACGCCTACCTCGACGCAAGAAGAAGGGAAGTTTTTGCGAGTTCTTATAATGGTTTTGGTGAGGAAATATCATCGGTGGACGCCATTGTACTGGATGAGAATGAGCCCATTTTTAAACAGCAGCATCAACTCTTTTTTGGACCTGGAGCTGACAAGTTTGAAAGTGAAATTCCCACAGATAACCTGATAAAAGGAATCTATCCCTCAGCCAGGTATATGGGAGGTATAGCGTTTAGAAAATTCGAAAATCAAGATTTCGCCGACTTGGCCTATTTCGAACCGTTTTACCTCAAGGATTTCATTGCAATCAAAGCGAAACCAAAGTTTAATAGAAGGAATACCTAAATTCCTTTATGGTCATTTCCTTGCTTTGTGGATTGGTAATTAAAATACTTCGCAGGGTTCCGTTGCTGCCGTAGAAATAATCTACTAGCTCAAATAACTCATCAAAGCGATAGACCTTAACCTGTTTTATACTGCCGTTTTCGTTGTATTTAAAGAGGTAGTCTTGTTTCGAAAGACGTCCTCCACTTTGAATTCGCTCTATCCTTCCGTCTTCGGCGAGCTCATAATTGTAATTAAAAGTACGTCTGTTGCTGACAGAAGTGGCGATAAATTGTTTTGGCCTGTGGTAGGGGTTAATAGCAATACGTCCCTTTTCGGTGCCTAATCCATTGTGTTGAACTAATGTAAGCACCTGTCCCTTTACATCTTGTTGCCAATAGGTGGTTTCCAAAATTCTGTTTCCAACATACAGTAGGGCCTCCGATGCTCTCGCATCCCTATTCTCATAAAAATCGTAATCCACTCTCAGCGGTAAACCGTCTTTCCATTGCCAAATTCCGTATTCCCATTGGGCACCAGTATTTTCAAAAATACGTGTGGGATAATCGCGACCTTGCCATGAGATCACCGTCTCAAGGGTGTCTGATAAACTCTCGAAAATGGTTTGCCTCTCTATAAATTTATAGTCGGTGCTGAATTTTAAAACTTCGTACTGACCGAATTTGTAAATGGGTCGATCTGGAAATTTCTTACTCGTAAAAATGGTAATGGATTTAATACCATGTTTCTGCGCATAAGCATTGGAAAAATGGGGGTATTTCTCAACATGGTCGGGAAATAAAACCAATGGGTGCGTTGGCTCTATGGAGGTGGAAGAAATCCATATCAAAGACCATATTAATAAGCGTATCAAGGGTCTTCTAGAGTTTTAATTTCAACGATTCGTTAACTCGATATTTTTTACAGAAAATACCATAGGTGCAGGCCTTTATTTCCCCCTGTATAGTGACCTTAGCTTCTCCACCGGTTAAAAGGCTGCCAAGCTGTTGTAATCCCCCTAGTAAAAGGGCCTTATTTTTTACGTTTAACTGAAAGTCAACGGTTTCGGCTCCATTTCTTGGAAGAGTTCTTTTCTCTAGGATTTTACAATCGCCTAGGGTTAACGGGTCGTTGCTAACAGTAAAATTCCCTCTTTTTACCTGAATGGGGTAGCCGTTGGGGTTGTCCACAACTAGTTTCCCAGTAAAGGTTCGCACTTCCCCGTTGTTTTCCACCTTATCCATGTTGAAGTTCCTGAACTTTAATGGTTGAAAAGCACAGGAACTCAACAAAGACAATAAGATTAGAATGCTAGTTATTTTTAAGCTTCGCATATTCTGCAAAGAATTGAGGTATAGTTTCTATTCCCTTGCGGTAATTAAACAAACCGTAGTGCTCGTTTGGTGAGTGAATGGCGTCGGTATCTAAACCAAAGCCCATTAATACAGTTTTTAAGCCCAATACCTTTTCGAATAAAGAAACAATAGGAATAGATCCACCTCCACGAGCAGGTACAGGTTCCTTGCCAAAGGCCGCTTCCATTGCTTTAGATGCTGCACGGTATTCATCCGAATCTACCGGAATTACAGCTGGCTCACCTCCGTGGTGTGGAGTTACCTTTACCGAAACATAATCTGGAGCAATTTTTTCGAAATGCTTCTTAAATTTCTCAGTAATTTCATCGGGCCCTTGGTTGGGAACAAGGCGCATGCTAATTTTTGCGTAAGCTTTGGATGGAAGAACTGTTTTAGCTCCTTCTCCAATATATCCTCCCCAAATTCCATTTACATCTAGAGTAGGGCGGATGCTAGCTCGCTCTATCGTGCTGTAGCCTTTTTCACCCTTAACCTCTTTTATTCCAAGTTTCTTCTTGTAGTCTTCCTCAGAAAAAGGAATCTCCGACATGGCTTTGCGTTCCTCGTGGCTTACCATTTGAACGTTGTCATAGAATCCCTCAACAGTAATGCGCCCATCTTCATCTTGGAGTGAGGCGATCATATCACACAGCACATTAATAGGATTAGCAACTGCACCACCGTATACTCCAGAGTGAAGGTCTCTGTTAGGTCCAGTAACCTCAACTTCTACGTATGATAATCCTCTTAGACCTGTTGTAATTGATGGTACATCTTTAGATACCAAGGCCGTGTCGGATACCAGAATAACATCTGCAGCTAAACGTTCTTTTTCCGCTTTTAGGAAGTGGGCAAGGTTTTCACTTCCAACCTCTTCCTCTCCTTCAATCATAAATTTCACGTTACAGGCTAGAGTGTCGGTTTTTACCATGGTCTCAAAAGCCTTAACATGCATATACATTTGTCCTTTGTCGTCGCATGCTCCACGGGCAAAAATGGCGCCTTCAGGGTGTAGCTCGGTTTTTTTAATAACTGGCTCAAAGGCAGGGCTGTCCCAAAGCTCCACTGGGTCGGCTGGTTGCACATCATAATGTCCATATACCAATACAGTAGGAAGTTTAGGGTCGATAATTTTTTCTCCATAAACTACAGGATAACCCTTGGTTGGAACGATTTCCGCTTTGTCCACACCGGCTTTTTCTAAGGACTCTTTAATAAACGCTGCGCAATTATGTACGTCGTCTTTATAGGCAGGGTCTGCACTTACAGAAGGAATTTTCAGAAGTTCGATTAATTCGTCGGTGAATCGATCGAAATTTTTAGAGATATATTCGTTTAATGTAGACATACAACTTTGGTTTAATCGGCTGCAAAGGTATTAATATTAAAAAGGGTAAAAAGGTTTTGAATGCATAGGTCAAGCATCGAACTTTGCCACCAAGTATATGAGATACGGAATTTTCATTTTCTTATTGCTGCTCGGGCAGTTCTTGCGCTTGGATGCCCAGATTCAAGTTCGCAGTGATGGGGATTTTTCCGATCCTAATTATCTCATTTCTGAAATTTTAACGGGTCGAGGCGTTCAAATCTTCAATGTTCAAAGTTACGGTAGTAACCAGCAATTTGGACTTTTCTCCAATGGGGTTAGCACCATAGGTTTGGATAGCGGAATAATCATGAGTTCTGGTATTGCAGAGGCTTTTGCTTCTTCTTACGATTTGGGAGGAGGAACTACCGCAGATTTCGCTTTTTCCGAAACACCTACTCAGGGTGGGGGTGATGCTGATTTATTAAAGCTTGCTCAGAAAACGGCTCAAGATATTGGCATTCAGGCGCCTCCCAAAATGGACGATGCGGCTTGGATTTCCTTTGAATTTATTCCCACCACAGATTCGGTTACGCTAACTTTCGTGTTTGGCTCCGAAGAATATCCAGATTACATTAATTCATTTTACAATGATGTTTTCGGGTTTTTTGTTGCTGGACCAAATATTTCTGGAGCATATAGTGCCCCCGCGGCATTTCCTAATGGCTCGAAAAATTTTGCCGAAATCCCCAATGAAAATCTAGCGATTACAGTAAGTACGGTTAATGATCAGGTAAATAGTGCTTATTACATAGATAATCAAAATGGTGGAAGGGCAACCCATTACAATGGATTTACCACTACTATAGAAGTAAGTCTTCCTTTAGTTCCTTGTCAGCGGCATTATTTCAGATTTGCCATTGCAGATGGTTTCCAAAATAATTTCGATAGCGGTGTTCTGATAAAAGCAAAAGGGTTTAGTACTGCGAAATGGAAAATAGATCAAAGTGCCAGTTTCCAAAAAGAACCCGATCTTTTTGAAGAAGGCTGTGGAAATGTGCAGCTAAGTATACAGCGTTTGGGAGGGTTGAATTTTACCGATTCTGTATCGCTATCTATTGATGCGACTAGTGAGGCTGGATTAGCAGATATTTCTCTGCTGCCTCAGTTTGTGGTTTTTGAGCCTGGCGATAAGGTAGTGAATGTACAGTTTAACGTACTTAAAGATGGGCTTACCGAGGGTGTGGAAACCCTTATTCTACGTGGGGACTTGGTTAACGGATGTGCCGAACCCTTTACCAGTTCCTATCGGTTAAATGATTATTTCGAGCATGAACTCAGTAATCCCAATGACGAAACCGTGGTTTACAATTGCCAGAACGATTCAATAAAAGTAGGTGTGCTTCCAATAAAAGGGTATGAACTTTACACTTATACCTGGGAATTGGATGGGGTGGTTTTAAATGAAAATACAGATTCGATATATGTAAAACCCAACCCGGGTTCAGTGCTTAGGATAACTGTTGGAGACCAGTGTACCAATTATACGGTAACTAAGGAATGGACATTTGATTTTGTTCCATCGGGTTCGCCACAAATATTTATTCCAACCGACACTTCTGCTGCCTGTCCCGGAGCTACAATTCGTTTATTTCCAGATAGTGTAAGGGGCGGAGCACAACCTTTAAGCTACCAATGGATAGACGAAGACGGTTCATTAGTTGGCGACAGAGATACCCTGGTGTGGGTGGTAAATACCAATTCAAATCTTCAACTTACCGTTACCGATAAATGTGGTGCAACCGATCAAGTTCAAATATCGGTAGGCCTCGATGCCAATGCCTCTTTATCGCTAATGCAAAACTGGGTGGATACCTCTATTTGCAGGGGAGAAGAGGTAGAAATGGTTTGGATAGCGAATGGTGGGGATGGAAATTACAGGGCAGAATGGCGCGATGGGATAACTATGGTGCAGAACTCCAGATTAGTTAGTCCTTTGGTCGATACATCTTATGTGGCAGATATTTATGATGGTTGTGGGAACTCGGTAACCACCAAATATTTTGTTCAAGTAAATGCTCCTACGGCCAATTTCGAAATTGAAAATAAAGGGACCCGAGTTGAGGTAGAGAATTTGTCTGTCGGTCGGGAGCTAACCTCAAGTTGGTTTATCGACGATGTATTTTATAGAAGCGAAGAAAACACTTCCATTTTATTAACCGATAATCAAGACCACTACCTAAAGCTTTTGATCGAGGATGTGGCTGGGTGTCGCGATAGCCTGACAAAAATTTTCGGACCACCCATCCCCATATATATTCCCAATGCTTTTACGCCTGATGGAGACGGTATTAACGACCTATTTAAAATTGTAATACCACCCGTGGATCACTTCCAGCTTACCGTTTATGATCGTTGGGGTAATGAAGTTTTTTCATCCGAAGATCCACATGAAGGATGGAACGGTGTGCCATCAAACGGAGCCGAGGTACAATCTGGTAATTTTGTCGCTAGGGTTATTATTCAACGGAATAACGAACGATACGAAAAACAGCTTTATTTTAGTTTATTTAAATAGTTTAGTTCATTTTATTTGCTTTTTAGATTTTTTTTTTTTGAATATTTGGTCATGTACGTACAATATTTTCATTAAAAACCCTCAATTATTGACGAACATGAAAAAATCTATAATTCTTAATTCATTCATAGTACTAGGGCTTTCGGTAGCCTCCTGTACTAAAGAAGTAAAGCACCTAACTCCAGAAAATCAAATTCCCAACAACTTTTCCAATCAGCAAGCTTTAGCGATGTGTGAAAAGTATTTAGCAGAACAGGGAGTTGAACATACCACCAAAAAGCGGCCAACTGCCGAGTACATCCGTGGTATTTGGATTTCAACTGAGGAAATCGAAAATGGTTGGAAAACGGTTTGTAGAAATCAATCTGGCGTTTGTACAATGATAATTTATCCAACAGCTGCTATAGATCCACACGTAAATCAGCCTGATGAAACAAATCAAGCCATACAGGTAACCTTTAATTCAGTTGGTCCAAACGGTCATTACCATGGGGTTTCCCCGGTAATTGAATCCAAAAAGGATGAAAATGGTACAACAACCACCCACATTTTTTTAAACGAAGATTTAAATTAGCTCTATGGCTACTTTATCAATTAGCAAACAGCATGTTAGCCCCATGCTGTTTGTTTTACTTATCACCCTAATTACAATTTCCTGCAAAACCACAACTAAAGAACCCATTGTAATTGATGTGGAAAATCAATTTTACTCCAAATACAATAGGGCAATTAATGGAGATATTATTGGAATTGAGTACTACTATAATAAAGCTTATATACTGACAGATTTTGAGGTAATTTCAGCTAATCTTCAGACTAAAGAAGTATCATTATTAGAAATTCTTCCTGTGGACCCCTACTTGGAAGCCAAATTTCTTTTTAATGAAAATGCGATTAACCCAGACTCATTAAGAACCAAGCTCCCACCCTACAAGTTCGAGAATTTCTTTGTTAACCAGGATGGAAACCTATCAGTTGCTCAACAGATCTTAACCCCAAGGATATCCAATTTAGATCCAGAATACCCCGGCGTTGAACTCCTGTATTCCTATAGAATAATAGAAACTCAATTGAATGCAAATTCGAAATGGTCAAAATCAAAAACCTTTAGAAATCAGCTATCTAATGGTATGTCCTATGATTTTTTCGATCTCTTCATAAAGCATAAAGGGCATTACATAGTGGGGCTACCAAATTTTATTTCAGATTTTTATTTCCTTAAACTAGATACCAGTTTAAATAAGTTTGAATTCTTTTTAAATGGAAAGGATAATGGTCGTTATAAAGATTCCTATTCCCCTCCGTATAGTTACTACCAAAATAAAGATGGTGAAGTTTTCTATAGCACCTCGGAGATAATATATTCCCCAATTCAAAAAAACGTAATCTCAATACCTGAGGTAGAGGATAATTTCTTTGAGACTTTTTATCTAGAGGATATTTCTCTAGGTGCCGTATTGGCCTTTATCAATAAAAAAGAAAAAGTTCTGACAATTACTGATTCTAAAAATGAGGGCAGTACCTTGAAATTAACAAATCAATATTTGAAACGAAAATTCGATGGAATTAGCTCAATGCATTGTAAATTGATTAAGGATACAGCACTTGTTTTATATAAAAATGATGAGAGTATTTTTCTGGAAAGCATTCCTTTTAATTAGTTTTCAATTATTAGGACTTTCTTGTTCAAATGAAGAAAACAACATTGAAGACTTTAAAGCCCAATTGTTTCTGAACACTCGCGATTGTATCAACTGCACTCCAAAAGTTCTGTATAACTTTTGTAGGTTATACAAGAAGGAAAATAAAGGAGAGAAAAACCTTAAAAGTCTGGTAGTTGTGGTACCAAAGACTGGTTCAACCAAGTATTCTAGGATGAGTTTTAAGGATCGGTTATATCGGGATTATACCTGTTTGGAAGGGATAAAGATCTCAAAGATTATATACTCCGACCAGATATTTAAAGATAAAACAGCATCATTTAAAGGCGGAAAATCAGATTCATATTTAATTCTAAAAGACGAATCTGGTAACCCAACGGTTCGAAACCTAAAATAACCTGTGTCCCGTCATGTCCTCGGGTTGCTCAATTTCCATAAGTCCCAAAATGGTTGGGGCCACATCGGCCAATATTCCATTTTTCAGCTCTTCTACTTTAGGTGAAACCACTATAAATGGAACAGGATTTAACGAATGTGCGGTGTTCGGACTGGAATCGTCGTTTAGTGCTTGATCGGCATTCCCATGATCTGCAATAACAACTATGTTGTAATTCAGGTCTTTTGCAGTGCGGCAAACTTCTTCAAGACATCTATCGGTAGCTTCAACTGCTTTTACTACTGCAGAATAAACTCCTGTATGGCCTACCATATCTGGATTTGCGAAATTTAAACAGACAAAGTCGGGACCTAACTCTTTCATTGCATTGCAAACCTTTTCGCTTACTTCGAAAGCGCTCATCTCGGGCTGGAGGTCGTAGGTGGCAACCTTTGGAGAGTTCACCATAATTCTATGCTCTCCAGTAAATGGTTCTTCCCTTCCGCCAGAAAAGAAAAAGGTAACGTGAGGATATTTCTCAGTTTCCGCTATGCGCAATTGTGTTTTACCCGCTTTTGAAACAACCTCTCCAAGCGTATTGCGAAGGTTGTCCTTTTCGTACATCACATTTACCTCTTTAAACGTGGCATCGTAACGTGTAAAAGTTGTGTAGTGCAAGTTTAGCTTACGCATATCAAATTCTGGAAAATCTTGCTGGGTTAAAGCCATCGTAATTTCCCTGCAGCGATCGGTTCTAAAGTTGAAACAAATCACCACGTCATTGTCTTCTATTGCTTGGAATCCAGGGAATTTACAGGCGTCTATGAATTCGTCGGTTACATTTTTTTGGTAGTGGAAATCAAATGCATCTCCGACATTTTCGAATTCTTTTCCTTGGCCTTGGGTTAAAAGCTTGTAAGCTTTTGCAATTCTTTCCCAACGCTTATCTCTATCCATAGAGTAGTACCTCCCTATTAGAGAGCAGGCGTTGAATTTAATTCCTCTTAAATCTAGAGAAAGCTTCTCCCAGTACCGCTTACCACTTTTAGGGTCGGCATCTCTACCATCACTAAAAATGTGTACGTTGGGTATAATTTCATGTTCGGCTGCCGCCTGGCATAACGCTTTTAAGTGGTTTTGGTGGGAGTGAACCCCTCCTTCGGAAACCAATCCCATAAAGTGGATTTTACTTCCACGCTCTTTTACGGTTTTAAAAGCTTCTAATAAAACGGGGTTCTCAAAAAAGTCGCCTTCACTTATCGACTTATTTACCTTAACTAAGTCCTGATAAACAACTCTTCCGGCACCAATATTTAAATGTCCCACCTCAGAATTCCCCATTTGTCCGTTGGGTAAACCAACATTTTCTCCATCTGTAAGCAGGCTTGCGTGGGGTTTACTAGAGATTAAACTGTCGAAATAAGATGTATTTGCATGTGCAATGGCGTCGGTGTGGTCTCCCTTTCCTATTCCCCATCCATCCAAAATAACAAGTAGACATTTATTGCTCATTATGCGCTTGGTAAAGTTATTTCAAAGGTAACACCTCTATTTAGATTGTTTTCGACCTTAATATTTCCTCCGTGTTCCTTAATTATGCTTCGGCAAATATAGAGTCCCAACCCAGTTCCTTTGGTTTTTCGTGTTTCTTCATTTCCAACACGGTAAAACAAATCGAATATTTTATCCAATTCCTTTGCTGGAATTTCAGATCCGGTGTTGGATACTTTAATAACAACGGATTTGGGGTTGTTTTGGGTAGAACATCTAAAAATGGTATCGCTTCCCCCGTATTTAAATGCGTTGTTAGCAAGGTTTATCATTACTAGTTCAAAGGCGTGTAAATCTACTTTGGCCTTTAAATTAGGCACTAGATCTAATTCGGGTTTTTGATTAAACGCTTTGGTCCATTGCCCCCAGTTTTGAGAAATAAATTCTCCTAGATTCTGGTCTTTCGTGGGAACAGAAAATTTTCCGTTTGTAATTTTCTGAGCCACAAAAACATTTTCTATGAGCCCACCTAGTCGTTGGTTTTCATTTTCCAGACCTAAAAGAAGTTTTTTCTGTTGGTCTTTATCCAATTCTCTCTTCAATAAGGTTTGTACTATGGATTTTATCGAAGCAATTGGGGTTTTTAACTCGTGAGAAATGCTGAGTAAAAAATTCTTTTGGCGCAGGGCTAGGTTTAGTTCCGCATTAAGGCTTCTAAAGGCATAAATAATGATGACCAACAGAATAATAAGGAAGACAGCTCCCTCCCCAAAGATCATAAATTGGCTGTCTGAAATAGCTTTATCTAGATTGCTGGGATTTTTAAGGAGTGCGATTTCTACTGATTGGCGGTACAGCAAAGTGGCCCACCAAATGAACTGGGCTAAAACGTAAATGAATAGCAGCCCAAAGAGGTAAAAGGATTTATGCCAACGAAGTTTTTCCATAAAACAAAAAACCCTGACACAGTGGTCAGGGTTTCAGTGGTGGGACGAGGCGGAATCGAACCGCCGACACAAGGATTTTCAGTCCTTTGCTCTACCGACTGAGCTATCGTCCCTTCCAATTCCCGCTCGAAAACGGGAGTGCAAATGTCTAAAAAAATTACAAACCGCAAAATAATTTGAAAAAAATTTATTCGCTTCCCATAAATTAGCCTCCGCATGCGAGAAGTTGGAATTTTAGATATTGGAAATACCCGAACTAAATGGGGCATTTTTAGAAGTGGGAAGCTCGAGGATTACGGAGCTTTCAATTCTACTGATGATAGAGAAGCGTGGATTCGAGATTTTTCCAATCCAATTGCTGTTTCCGATGTAAGTGGCAACTTTAATTTTAAGCTTTCCGAAAGGCTTCACCCTATAGATTTCTCCGCCAAATTACCTGTGCTTATTAATTACAACAACCCCGAAAGGCTTGGAGTAGATCGCATAGCTAATGCCTGTGGTTTAATTTTCGATTATCCTGGGGCGGCCATGGCAATTGATGCTGGGTCTTGTATAACCTACGATGTAGTTACAGAGAAGGGGGTGTTTGTGGGAGGTGGAATAACTCCAGGATGGTCCATGCGACTGAAAGCCATGCACGAATTCACAGGTAAGTTACCTCTGGTTAATAGAGAGGAGGTGGCGGCACAATTTCCATTTAACAGTACTTATGATAATTTAAAGGGGTCAACCTTTGTCGGACTTTGTGCTGAGATTACTGAACATATACAAATATTTAAAACACAATATCCTACGGGGAAAGTGGTTATTACTGGCGGTGACGCAATTGCATTGCAAAAAGCTTTAAAAAGTGACATCTTTGCCGACCCAAATCTAACTTTGAAAGGAATTTTCAACATATTCAAACATCAATATGCCTAACACAAGGTGGCTTGCAGGCCTTATTTTAAGTCTAATTTGTTTAACGGTGCAGGCCCAGAATAGCAACCAATCTCCTTTTAGTAGGTTGGGCTATGGAAATTTAAGAGATGGTGGAGCTGCAGCTCAATGGGCTCTTGGTGGTACTGGGTATGGAATTAGCGGGTATCAGCAAATAAACCTTTTAAACCCTGCCTTTGGAACCGATTTAGACTTTCCCATTTTTAATGTAAATGGAGCTGGAAATTTTACCAGCATCAGTGGGGATAATTTTGAGTACAAGCAAAGCTACTCAAACCTTAACTCGGTGGCGATGGCTTTTCCAGTTAAAAAAACTTTCTTTTTTCAGTTCGGGTTAAGACCCTTTAGCGCTATCAATTATAGCCTAGATACCAAGGTGCAGATGGATACCAATACCATCGATGCTAACTACGCCGGATCGGGTGGATTAAAAGACGCATATTTGGCTGTTGCCTATAATTTGTACAACAAAGCCGACTCTAATATTTTTGCTGTAGCACTTCAGTTCGACCATTATTTTGGTCCATTGCAACAAGAGCGTACTCTTTACACAGATGTATTGGATAATGGATATGGAATAAAAGAGCGTCGTATTGCAAACATGCAGGGTTCGGCACTTTCGGCAGCGTTGTCATACCGATTTTTCCCAATTAAAGACAAGAATTTTAAGATTAATCTAGGTTTGGTTTACCAACCAGAAATCACCGTAAAAGGACGTCAGGAAGTATTTGCTTTTACCTTCCTAAGAAACTTTGGTGGAAATGAGTTGGGTAAGGATACCATCCAATATCTAAGGGCGGATAATAATTCGGCTTCTATTCCTTCCAAGCTAGGACTAGGAATTGGATTTGAGGTTAAAGACAAACTATACTTTGGTGTAGACTATACCAAGCAGTCTTGGTCTACATTTAATCAGGACTTTGAGGTAGATGCATTGGACGGAACTTTTAGAGATTACTCCAAAGTATCTTTTGGAATTCAATATACCCCCAGCCGTAATATTTTATTTAATGAGCCAATCTGGAATTACATTAGCTATAGCGCTGGTTTATGGTCGGCAACGGGTTATGTAGACTATAACGGGGCTGCCATTAACGAGTTTGGCACGAGTTTTGGTCTTAGGTTACCGTTTAGAAGAAGCAGATCTACCTCTGCTTTGCAGATTGGATACCAATATGTGGTAAGAGGAAGTGTTGCAGACAATTTAATACAAGAAAAATCCAACCGGATCATTTTCGGACTTAGTTTAAGTCCCAACTTTATCGACAGGTGGTTTTATAAAAGGAAATACGATTAAAATCGGTTATGAAAAAGTCAATTGCATTATTGAGTGTATTGGTAGTAGGAGCGTTTAGTGTTGATGCGCAAGATGCAAACAAGTATGGTGCTACTCCAGAAATCCAAGAAAAGTGTAAGCAGAATATTTCACTGTATCGCGAGTTTCGTGATCAGAAAAATGTTGCGGACGCATTTGAACCATGGAAAAAGGCGTGTAAGCTTTGTCCAAAAGCGGCTAAAACCCTTTACATAGATGGCGTTAATTTTTATGAGTATAAAATTAAAAATGCTAAGGATGCTACTGAAAAGGAGGCCTTAATCGACTCTATGTTGGCGGTATATGACGCTAGAATTAAGCACTTTGGACAAGAGGGTTATGTGCTTGGTTTAAAGGGTATCGATATGTATAAATACAGAAGCGATGAGCCTTTAAAAGCATATAAAGTATTCAAAAAATCAGTAGAACTTCAAGAGGCTAAGTCTCAACCAGGGGTGTTAGATTTATACTATCGTTCTATGTTCGAGGCCTTTAAAAAGGAAGAAGTAGCAAGAGAAGATTTGCTTACCGAGTACTTGTCTATTACTGAGTACCTGGATAAAGGTAAAGCGGGTGCTAAAGAAAAGTATCACACATACTACGATAAGGCTAAGGATAACATCAATGAGTACTTTATCCTAGTTGCTCAGTGTGATGACATCAATGCACTTGCTGCGAAAAAATTCCAGGAAGCGCCTAACGATCTAGACAACGTTAAGAAGTTGGCTAAGATTATGACTAAGAGAGAGTGTACTGAAAGCGAAACCTTTGTAAAGGTGGCCAAAAAGCTAAACGAATTGGAGCCTTCGCACGAATCTTCATACGCACTTGGAGTTGCTTTACTAAAGAAGTCGAAGTACAGCGAAGCATTGTCTTCTCTAAACAAGGCGATAGAGTTAGCTCCTGCTGGATTGGCAGATTTAGAGAACTACTACGTAGCAGCTGCTAGTGCAGCGATAGGAACAGGTGCATATTCAACTGCAAACAACCTAGCTAGAAAAGCACTAGGAATTAACGGCAACAATGGAAAAGCATACATTATTATTGGAGATGCGATTGCTGCAAGTGCACCAAGTTGTGGGTCTAACGAATTCGAAAAGGCTGCAGTGTATTGGTTAGCGGTCGATTATTACAGCAAAGCAAAATCTGTGGATAGCTCAATTTCGGGAGTAGCAAACTCTAAAATCAGTGCGTATTCAGGTCGTTTCCCAGATAAGACTATGATGTTCCAATATGGACAAATTGATAACGCTGGTAACGTTAAGAAAGATCCAGTACAGATTGGATGCTGGATTAACCAAAGTGTTACGCCACGTTTGTAAATGAACTTCGAGTTTAAACATAAATTAAGCATGATCAGCCTCGGCATGGTCATGCTTTTTTCTTGTCAAAATTCTTATGAGGAGGTTAACAAGGTTTCGGGGAATGAACTGCAACCTTACGCTGAATCTTTTGATACCGAAATCATTTATTCCGAAAAGGGAAAGAAGAATTCTCGATTGTTGTCGGAGCACATACAAAGATTTAACGCTGGCGATACAGTTTGGACGGAAATGCCCAAAGGGCTGCAGGCCTATTTCTACGATTCTATTGGTAGGTTAGAATCTACCATGAAGGCAGATTACGGGTTGTGGTTGGAAGAGAGGGGTACGGTTTATGCCGAAAAAGATGTTATTATCACCAACGTTAAGGGGGAACAGCTAAATACTGAAAAATTAACCTGGTATCAGGATTCGGGGATATTTGTTACACGAGAATTTGTGAAAATAACCCAGCCTACGGGGGTGATTTATGGAAATGGATTGCGTGCCAAACAAAATTTCGAGGAGTACGAAATCATGGAAATTACGGGAAATATAGCCGTAGAAGAATAGTATGAAAGCAAAACATTACCACCTTATTATGGAGCGCTTTATGATGGCGTTATCCATACTTACACTGGCCAATTTCTTTTACCAATGGTTAAAGTTGGATAGACTGGATTGGATTATGCTGATTTTCTCGGTTTTCACGGGTTTTTTATTTTGGATGCGAAGAAATTATCGAAAGCGAAATTTCTAAATCTAAATTGTAATTTTACAGCACTAAGATTCCCTGAATGGATACAGACGACCCGCTGGTCAGTATATTAATTATTCTAGCTACCATATTAGCTTCGGCCTTTTTCTCAGGGTCGGAGATTGCTTTTGTATCGGCCAACCGCCTCAAGATAGAGTTGGATAATAAGCAGGGTACTTTTCAAGGAAAAATTCTAGGATTTTTATTTAAACGCCCATCGCAGTTCATAGGAGCAATGCTGGTGGGAAACAACATTGCCCTGGTAATATTTGGTATACAAATGGGGGCGGTGCTAACGCCTTTTTTAACCCATTGGTTTGGGTTCGGCGAGGGCTCTTATCAAGCGCTTATTTGCGAAACCCTGATTTCTACATTGATAATTTTGGTTACCGCAGAGTTTCTACCTAAAGTTTTGTTTTCCGTGCAGCCAAACAATGCGTTAAGCATTTTTGCCTTTCCCCTAGTAATTGTGTTTTTCCTTTTGTGGATCCCAATGATTATAACTGTGGGGATTAGTGAATTTGTATTGAAAAGGGTACTCGGGTTTTCTATTAGCGACAACCAATCTACTCCCAACTTTGGAAAAGTAGATTTAGATCACTACGTGAAAGAGGTTTTAACGGGAAGTAGTAATACGGAAGATGTGGGTCATGAAATCCAGATTTTTCAAAACGCGTTAGACTTTTCGAAGATTAAAGCTAGGGATTGTATGATTCCTAGAAATGAAATTGTGGCAATAGATATTGAAGAAAGTCTCGAAAACCTGCGTAAAAAGTTTATTGAAACCAAATTAAGTAAGGTGCTGGTGTATCGAGATAATACAGATAACGTTATTGGTTATGTGCACAGTTTCGATTTATTCGCTAAACCCGAATCGATAAAAAATATCCTTCGCCAGGTATTTATTATTCCAGAAAGTAAAAACATACAAGAAGCGCTTAAACAGTTTATCGACACCAAAATAGGTATTGCGGTGGTGGTAGATGAATTTGGTGGAACCTCTGGTATGCTTACCATAGAGGATGTTATTGAAGAAATTGTTGGCGAAATTGAAGATGAACACGATGCCGATGAACTCACGGAAATAAAAATTTCAAACGACGAATATTTGTTCTCTGGGAGATTGGAAATCGATGAAATCAACGAAAAGTTTCGTTTAAATCTTCCAGAAAGTGAAGAATATGACACACTTGCTGGCTTGGTTTTATTTCAATTGGGAGAAATTCCAAAAAAAGGAGTGCGCATTCAGATTCCGAATTACCTGCTAACAGTGGAGTCTGCATCGCAAACCAAAATAGAATTGCTAAGGGTGATAGTAAAACAGGATATTTGACTTTCATAAATCACCTATCAACACTATTTTCGCAGCTTAAATTTTAATTGAAGATCACACTGGATGGCTACAATCGGAAAAATCAGAAAAAGATCGGGATTACTACTTATAGTAATCGGAGGGGCAATGGCCGCCTTTATTTTAGGAGACTTCTTTAGTGGGGGTGGAGGCCGCCAAGAAATAATAGTTGGAGAAATCGACGGAAATGAAATTGATACCCGCGAATTTGAATATCGCGTGGAGGAGATTGCAGAAGCTCAAAAAAGTGTTGGAGCTACTGTAAATGAGAACACCAAACAACAACTGCGTGAACAAGTTTGGAATCAATTCATTCGCGAGAATACCATCTCAAAAGAAATCGAAGCACTTGGACTAAGTGTTCCTAGAGAAGAGTACGATGATGTTAGATTTGGTTCTAACATCCTAGAATTTATTCGTACCAATCAGCAATTCCAAAATCCAGAAACTGGGCAATTTGAACCCAATAACGTAAGACAATTCTTTGCGGTTATCCAGGAGCAATATCCTATGTATTGGAAGCTGCAAAAGGAAAATGTGATTGAAACTCGATTAAATCAAAAGTATTTCAACCTAATCGAAAAAGGAATTTACGTAAACCAAGTGCAAGGAAAGCACAATTACGTAGCACTTAACAAGCAATTTGCTTTCGATTATGTGATGAAAAATTACAATGCGGTTAGCGATTCATTGATATCCTTTACTGAAGACGAATTAGAAGATTACTACAACGAGCACAAATCTGAGGCTAGATTTAAGCAAGCTGAAAGTAGATCTATTGATTTTATCGTTTTCCAAAAAACGGCTACTCAAGAAGATAGAGATGCTATTCGTCGCGAGTTAGTAGATCTTAAGAATGAGTTCGCTCAAACCGATAACGATACTGATTTTGTAATGTTAAACGGTGATGTTCAATTTTACCGTCCACTTGTTTATACTGAAGGAAGTACTGATGCAACTACCGATTCATTAATTCTTAATGCTTCTGTTGGTTCGGTTGTGGGGCCATACGAGCAAGCCGGAGCGATGAAAATTTCTAAGGTTGTAGTTAATGGTAAAGTTCCTGAAGTAAACGCAAGACACATTTTACTTAAGCCTACTGGAACGGAAACCATAGAGGATATCGAGGCTAAAGCAGATTCTTTAATTCGTGTAATTAAGAAGAACAAGAATTTCGAAGCATTAGCTGCTCAAATTTCTGAAGACCGAGGGTCAGCTGCTAATGGTGGAAATCTTGATTGGTTTGGCAAAGGTCAAATGGTTGCTCCATTCGAAAAAGCTGCATTCGACGCTAAAAAGGGTGAATTAACCAAAGCTACATCTCAGTTTGGTGTACACGTTATCGAGGTATTGGATAGAAGAGAAGTAGAGCAAGTACAATTAGCTACTATCAGCCGTGCTATTCAGGCATCTACCGAAACAATTGAAGAGGTTTACAACACTGCCTCTGAATTTAGTATCAGCAACGATAACGAGGAAGCATTTTATGCTGCAGCAGAAGAGAAGGGATACCAAGTACGAGAAGCAAATGACGTAGCCCCTGGATCTACTTTCCTTCCAGGTTTAGGTGCTAACGCTCAAAAGGTAGCTAGATGGATGATTGGTGCTGAATTAGGTCAGGTGTCTGAGCCACTTGAATTAGACAACCAGTTTGTAGTAGCCATTCTAACCGATATTTCTGAAGAAGGAGAGCCGTCTTTAGAGAAAGTTCGTGCTCAAATGCAACGCGAGTTGTTAAGAGAGAAAAAGGCAGAAAAGCTAATGGCTGAAATGAAAGGTTCAGACTTACAGGAAATTGCAACTGCTGTTGAATCAACTGTAAAACAAGCAACCTCTACTTTTAGCTCGGTAACAATTGCTGGAGCTGGAAGAGAGCCAAAAGTTGTTGGACAAATAGCTACCCTACCTGAGGGAAGTGTTTCTGTACCTTTAAAAGGAGAACTTGGAGTTTATGTTGTTAAGGTTACATCTGTAACTGAGCCAGCCGAAACCACTAGCTATGCATCTAATATTATCTCTGAAAGAAGAAAATTAGTTCAACGAACTCAAAATAGCGCATACCAAGCTTTAGTAGATAAAGCAGACATTAAGGATGAGCGTTACAAATACTTCTATTAAATTAGAGCTCGAATTAATTAATAAATAACTCACAGCTTGTAAATACCCCGGCTATTTTGGTCGGGGTATTTTTTTGTGAAAATCTTCGAGAGGCCAGGCCCACGGTACTCCAAGATGATCTTCCCAATCGTCGTAAAGGCCTAATCCAATATTGGGTTTTATTATGGGAATCCCCTTTTTATTTAACCACGAATAAGGGGTTAGTCCTCTTTTATTCCATAGACATAAATACAGTTCATATGTTGGTCCCAGGCCAGATTGTCCCGCTTCTATAGAAATGTAGGAAGTATCGTTGCTTTTATTGTATTTAAGTGTGCCTTCAAGGTCTATGGAGGGCCAAGTATTTTCGTCTAGGTCAGACAAAGTAAAAGGCTGCTTATCGGCTCCGTGTATGCTTACAAGCAGTTTATTGCCCTTATTTCTCCACAAGTGCAATTGCCTTCCGGTACTGTCTTGCCAAGCTCCTAAAAAGCATCTAGGAAGCCATATTAACCTATTTAGTAGGGGAGTTAGTGGCATAATAGGGGGAACATAGTCAATTTTAAAAATGGGGATAAAAATATTGACAAGTGTTGCTTGAAATATTGACAAAAAAAAAGCCATCAACCTTAAGATTGATGGCTTTCCATAGTAGCTAAATAGATATTACTTGATCTCTACAAGCTTAAGTTCGAAGGTTAAATCTTGTCCAGCAAGTGGGTGATTTGCATCCACTACGATATCGTTATCTAATACCTCAGCAATGCGAAGTTGTTGCTCACCACCATCTTGAGTAGTAGCAACTAATCCCATACCAACCTCTGGTTGCATATCTTGTGGAAGGTTAGATTTAGGTACCTTTTGAAACAATTCTTCTCTTACCTCTCCGTAAGCTTCTTCTTTAGGAATGGTAATGGTTTTACTCTCGTTTACTTCCATATCAATCAATCCCTTTTCGAATCCTGGGATTAAAGCGCCTTGTCCTAAAGTAACTTCTAACGGATCGCGCTGCAATGAGCTATCAAATACTTGTCCGTCGTTTAATTTACCAGTGTAATGCACCTTAATAGTGTCATTCGCTTTTACTTTACTCATGTTACTTTTTTCTAAATTCCATGCAAAGGTAGGGACTCTTATTGGGCTTAACGATTATTTCGGAAGAAATTCTGTTAATTCCCCTGATTATCCGATACTTATCTTAAAATATCCAATCGCTGGGAGTCTAGTCTAAGCACTATGGCTATCATAACAAAAAAGGATAGCAGGGAGCTACCTCCGTAGCTAAAAAATGGAAGGGGAATTCCAATTACCGGAGCCAGTCCAATAGCCATACCAATGTTTATGGTAAAGTGTAGGAATAGAATACAAGCGACACTATACGTGAATATCCTAGAGAAGCTACTTCGCTGCCGCTCGGCTATGGCCGTAAGCCTAATTAATAATGCTATGTATAAGATTATTACAAAGGCGGTTCCTAAGAATCCCCACTCTTCTCCAACGGTACAGAAAATAAAGTCTGTACTCTGCATGGGAACGAATTTAAATCGAGTTAAAGACCCTTGTAAAAATCCTTTCCCCGCAAATCCACCGGAGCCTATAGCGATTTTACTTTGCCTTACGTTGTATCCCGCACCTTGGGGATCGTCGTCTAATCCCAGTAAAATCTCGACTCTCTTCTTTTGATGAGGGCTTAATCCTTTGTTAAATACAAAATCCACCGCCCCACTAAAAAGCATGGATGCTACGGTTAATGCCGCTATAATCCACATAAACTTCTTTCTACTTCTCTTTAAAACAAATCGCTTAGCAATGAGAAAGGAAATTGTTCCAAGTGAAAAGAGTATCCCCATGAAATAATATTTCCCATTTACAACAATGTCTGAAAAGGGAAGGGCATAGCTGTTGTTTTGCATGATAAGCACTAAAACCGCTATAAAAAGGGCCAGAATAGCCGAAAAAATTATGTTTCCTACTAACTCTTCTCTGTACAACACCAGAAAAAAAGCAGAGAAAACAATTGCTGTTCCCGTATCGGGCTGAAGAAGAATTAAAAGAGCTGGAAAACCAATGCACAGGGCAATTTTAAAGTAAAGAGAGGCAGAAATATTTTTACTCGTATCTCTTAAAATATTGGCGATAAATAAACAAGTTGCGAGCTTGGCGAATTCAGCAGGTTGTATACCAAAAGAGCCGATACCGAACCAAGATTTTGCTCCATTTACCTCTTTTCCGACCAAGAGTACAAGTACCAGTAGTAAAGTAAATATGATGTAGATAACAGGGGCAATCCTGAGGAAAAGGAAACCATCGGTAAGTAAAATTATAAAGCCCGCCACAACCGCAATAACCATCCACATCCCTTGTTTTCCATATTCCTGATTAAGAGAAAAAATATTGGGATAGGACTCATTAAAATTGGCCGCATAAATATTAATCCAACCGAAAAGCGCCAATAAAACTACTATGGCCACCAATAGCCAATCTATGTTGCTCCAAATTTTATTTCTACGGTTATCTATCAAAGTAAATCGGCATTAAACATTCGGTCTTCTAAAGTCTTCCTGGTAATTTTTCGGGTTAGATATTTCTCAATAGTTAAACTGGCAATAGGGGCAGCCCAGGTACTTCCAAATCCAACATTTTCTACGTAAACCGCCACCGCAATTTTAGGATTGCCTTTTGGGGCGAATGCAATAAAAATTGAGTGATCTTTCCCGTGTGGGTTTTGTGCAGTTCCTGTTTTTCCACATACCGAAATGCTATCGGAGAAATGTGCTCTTCGTCCGGTACCATTTAAGACCACGTTTTCCATTCCGTCTACCACCAATTCCCAGTACGTAGAATCTATGTCTATTTTATTTTTCTGGGTATATATTTCTGGTAGTGAATCTGGATTATTCTCGAATTTTTTAATGAAATGTGGGGTTATATAGTACCCTCTATTGGCAATGGTTGCACACATATTCGCCATTTGCACTGGAGAAATTCCAATTTCCCCTTGTCCTATAGCTAGCGATATGATGGTAAGACCTTTCCATCTATTGCGTCCGTAGAATTTATCGTAGTACGTTGTTTCGGGTATAAAACCGCTGTTTTCAGATGGAAGATCTATTCCCAGAGATTTACCTAATCCAAAATCACTTAGATAGGTTCTCCATTTTTTATAATTCGCTTCGGTGTCACCACCATTGTCCATTAAATTCTTAAAAACATTGCAGTAATAGGCGTTACAGCTGGTGGTGATTGAATAATTAAGACGCACTGGACTGCTGTGGTCGTGGCAACCTACTTTGCCGCCCGGATAAAAATAACCACCCCGACATCTAAAAGAGGTATTGGGATCGATTACCCCCTCTTGTAGACCAATAAGCCCATTGATCAATTTGAAAGTAGACCCAGGAGGATACCTCGACATTAAAGCACGGTTAAAAAGAGGTTTAAGGGTATCGCGGAGTAGTTTGTTGTAGTTTTTACTTCTTACGCGTCCTATTAACAGGTTGGGGTCGTATTTTGGGTTATTGGCTAGTGCTAAGATTTCGCCCGTTGAGGGTTCGATGGCAACAACCGCTCCTCTTTTACCCTGAAGCAATTTTTCTGTGTATTGCTGTAATTCGGCGTCTAGGCTTAAATAAATGTTTTCTCCAGCTCGGGGTAAGGTGTCATACAATCCATCTTTGTACGATCCTTGGGTATTGTTGTGAACATCTACAACAACGTAGTTTACTCCCCTTTCTCCACGTAAAACCTCTTCGTAGTATTTCTCTATTCCATTGTAGCCAACGTAATCGCCCTTTTTGTAATAAGGATTTCGTTCTATCTGTGGACCAGAAACTTCGCCAATGTAACCTAGTACGTGAGCCGCAGTTCTTTGTGGATAGGTTCTTAAGGTTCTACTTTGACCATAAAACCCAGGAAATTGATAGAGTTGCTCGGCTATTTTCCCGTAATCCCCGGCCGGTATTTGTTTCTCGAAGATTGATGCTTTACGGTATGAATAAGCCTTGGCAGCTTTGATGCGCTTGATAAAATCTTCTTTACTCACACCCACCAAATCGCAAAAAAGGGCAGTATCCATAGGTTCCAGATCCCTTGGAAGTACCATTAAGTCGTAAACGGGGATGTTTGTGACTAATTCTTCGCCATTTCGGTCGAAGACAATACCCCGGGCAGGATACTGGATGATTCTTCTCTCCGACATGCTCGCCGCCTGGGCTTTCCAGGAATTGTCAACTACTTGGAGGAAAAATAAACGAACTAGAAAAATAAATCCAATTAACACAAAGAGTACCAGCAGTACCGGTCTTCTGGAATAATTGGACATGGAATTATTTTCTTTTTTGGTTAGCGAATAGGACTTCGGCCAAAATTATCAGTAAAAAACTAAATAACGTACTCAGAAGGGCTCTTCCCTGTATTTTAAAAAAGCTGCTCAATTGGAATTGCGAAAGATTAAAATACCAAAGTGAGTGGGCCAGCAGAATGAATAAGGTTAGGGTAAGAAACCATTGTAATCCTGGTCTAAACAATCCAGGTTCCTGAATCTCCTCTAATTCTTCTCTACCACTAATAAGAGCGATTATTTTCGGTTTTAAATAACCGAGGATTAACCCGCATGATGCGTTTAATCCATAGGTGCCAGTAAATACATCCACCAATAATCCAATGGCCAAACCAATTAGCATGGATGGAATAGTTGGGATTTTAACAGGAAGCTTTATAATGGCCAGTGGGTAAATAAAAAGCACAACCCAAGTACCCATAATATTTACTTGGTCTAAAATCCATACTTGGATAAGAACAATTAAAAGGGTTCTGAGTAGTATTTTAGCTAGTTTTCCCAAGGTTTAATCTTCTAAGTTTTCTAATTCTTCTTTATACACATGTTTTACTAAAATCACATTTCTGAGTTTAGCAAAATCAACGGAAAGATTAACAGTAATATCTAATTTGCCTAGTTCGGGTTTCCTATTTATTTCCTCAATGGTTCCAACCATAATGCCCCTTGGGAAAATTGCAGACGCCCCACGAGTAACAACCGTATCACCTTCGGTAACATCGGCATAATCTGCCATATCATATAGATTGGCGTGGCGAATGTCATTTCCATTCCATCTAAGCAGTCCAAAGAAGTTTTGATTTTTAATTTCAACACTTGCTGTAAACCTATTATTGATAATAGGCATGGCTATTGCATAGTTATCCGAGACCTTGGTTATTACCCCTACCAACCCCTCAGAAGCGATTACACCCTGGCCTACAGTTACCCCGTGTAAACGACCTCGGTTTATAGTTAGATTGTTTCTGGGTTTCGATACTGTGCTATTAATTACCTCTGCGTCTTGGTAAATATAGATTTGTCTGTAAAGTGTATCGTTTTGTTCAAATTGTTCAGAGGGAATTACCTCGAAAGCATCCTTAGATTGATTTTTTAATCGCTCTATTTGCTCGTTCAATTTTCGGTTTTGCTCTCTCAGATTAAAATATCCACTTACGTTGTTTTTAAGACCGTAGAAATAGCCTGAAACCTCAGCTGTATTTTTTGCAAATACAGCTTGTTGCATGGATCCTGAACGGTATAACCCTCCCAAACAAAAAAAGAGCAGCACCACAAGAAGTAGTTCTGCTCTAATTCTGTAGAAGAATGCAAAAACGTTACGCATATTTTCTTCCTAAGTTGCTAGTCTCTAATTAAGAACTTGAACTTATCGATATTTTTAAGGGCTATACCTGTACCACGTGCAACGGCTCTAAGAGGGTCGTCGGCAATGTGAACTGGTAATTTAGTCTTTTGAGAAATTCTTTTGTCTAATCCTCTTAGCATGGAACCACCTCCTGCTAAATAGATACCCGTTTTGTAGATATCAGCTGAAAGTTCAGGTGGAGTCATTTCTAATGCGGTAAGAATAGCCTCCTCAATTTTTGCAATACTCTTATCTAGTGCGTGTGCAATTTCGGAGTAGGTTACCATTATTTCTTTGGGAACCCCAGTCATAAGGTCTCTACCTCTAACCGCGTAGTCTTCTGGTGGATTGTCTAGTTGGTCTAGCGCAGCACCTACTTCAATTTTAATTTTCTCCGCAGTACGCTCACCAATTAAGATGTTGTGTTGGCGACGCATATATTCTTCAATGTCGTTGGTAAATTCATCTCCAGCAACACGGATAGATTTATCACAAACGATACCACCCAGCGCAATTACAGCAATTTCTGATGTACCTCCACCTATATCGATAATCATGTTACCCATAGGTTCTTCCACATCAATTCCAATACCTATTGCTGCTGCCATAGGCTCGTGAATCAAGTACACTTCCTTAGCACCGGCGTGCTCTGCAGAATCCTTTACCGCTCTTTTTTCCACCTCAGTAATTCCAGATGGAATACAAATCACCATTCTTAGGGCTGGAGTAAAAACTCTGCTTCCCGAATAGATCATTTTAATGAATCCACGAATCATGTGCTCTGCAGCATAAAAATCTGCAATTACACCGTCTTTAAGTGGGCGGATGGTTTTAATGTTTTCGTGCGTTTTACCATGCATCTTTTGTGCTTGCCTTCCAATGGCAATCACCTTAGACGTTGCACGGTCTTGAGCAACAATTGATGGTTCGTCTACAACAACTTTGTCGTTGTAAATAATTAATGTGTTCGCGGTACCAAGGTCAATGGCAATTTCCTGCGTAAATAAGTTTTTCCAACCCATTGCTTAATGGTGATATCAATGTTTAAAGTGACGGTTACCAGTAAAGACCATAGCCATACCGTTATCGTCACAAAATTTAATAGAAAGTTCGTCTTTAATACTTCCTCCCGGTTGTATAACCGCTGTTATTCCTGCTTTGTGAGCAATTTCAACACAGTCGGGGAAAGGGAAGAAGGCATCGGATGCCATAACAGCACCTTCTAATGAAAAATTAAACGTTCCAGCCTTGTGTATAGCTTGTTGTAGCGCATCTACACGACTTGTTTGGCCGGTTCCGCTAGCCAAAAGCTGCCCGTTTTTAACTAATACAATTGCGTTAGACTTGGTGTGTTTTACAAGTTTGTTTGCAAACTCCATATCCAACAACTCTTGTTCGGTTGCAGCTTTTTTAGTTTTTAATTCAAACGACTCTTTGCGGTCTGCAATGTTGTCGATATCCTGAACTAAGTACCCATTTAACACAGTTCTTACGTGTTTAGGGTTTCTAGTAAAGTCCTTAAGTTTTAAAATCCTGCGATTTTTCTTTGCAGCGAGAATTTCTAATGCGTCTGCATCAAAATCAGGTGCTACCAAAATCTCGAAGAATAGTTTGTTTACCTCCTCGGCGGTGGCTTTATCAATTTTTTGATTACAGGCTAAAATTCCACCAAAAGCAGAAACTGGATCACCTGCAAGGGCATCTTTCCATGCCTCTAATACGCTGTTTCTTTGTGCAAAACCACAGGCATTGTTGTGTTTTATCACCGCAAAAACTGGTTTTTCGGTGCCAAAATCCTCAACAAGTGCAAGGGCAGCATCTAGATCTAATAAGTTATTGTAAGAAAGTTCTTTACCATTTAATTGCTCGAAACAAGCATCTAAATTCCCGTAATAAGCTGCTGCTTGGTGTGGGTTTTCTCCATAGCGAAGTGGGGTAGAATAGGTTTCGCTAAGCTTTAAACTCGATCCGTTATTTCCTTGGTTGAACCAGTTGAATATTGCAGTATCGTAGTGCGAAGAAACATTAAATGCCGAAGTGGCTAGATTTCTTCTTACTTCCTCGGTTGTACCCCCTTGATGGGCTTTCAAACTATCAAGAAGATCGCCGTATTGCTGTTTCGAAGCAACAATGGCTACATCGTTAAAGTTCTTTGCTGCACCGCGAATAAGAGAAATTCCACCGATGTCAATTTTTTCAATGATTTCCTGATGACTCAACCCTTGAGCAACGGTATCTTCGAATGGATATAGATCTACAATTACCAAATCAATTTCAGGAATTTGGTATTCCTGCATCTCCTGGATATCACTATCGTTTTCACGTCTACCTAATATCCCACCGAATATTTTTGGATGTAAAGTTTTTACTCTCCCCCCTAAAATAGATGGATACGCGGTTAAAGCTTCCACAGGAATTACCTCACAACCGTAATCTTCAATAAATTTTTGAGTTCCTCCGGTAGAGTATATCGCAACATCATGAGCTCTTAACTCATCTAAGATGGGTTCTAATCCTTCTTTGTTAAAAACAGAAATGAGTGCGGATCTAACTGGCTTTACTTTTGACATGAATCTCTGAAAAATAGTGCAATATTACTGCTTTAGTTCCTTAATTACCAATTTGTAAGGCCCCGTTTTGCGTTCGATAGCAAAGATTTTGCTGCATTTTTTCCTGGGAGGAAAATAGTTGTGATAATCGGTAGCGATTTTTGATGCTTTTAATGGATATTTGGGCATGATTTTACTGAAGCTTCTCAAGGAAAGTTGGGTATTTGCATATCAGGGATTGGTGTTAAATAAGTTGCGTTCTCTGTTGTCGCTATTGGGGATAACCATTGGTATTTTTGCCATTATAAGTGTTTTAACCCTAGTAGATTCTCTGGAAAAAGGAATTAGAGATGGAGTTGCAACATTGGGTGATGATGTAATTTTTATCCAAAAATGGCCTTGGGGTGGAGGGCCTAACTATGAGTGGTGGAAGTTTTTTAAGCGCCCTCAACCGCTTCCTTCGGAGGTTAGATTACTCGAAGCTTACGATCTTCCTGTACTCGGAATAGCATACACTGGTGAATTTAGAAGAAAGGTAGAGTACGGAAAGGCTACCCTACAAGGGGTTAGTGTTAATGCGGTTTCCACTGGCTACGACAAGGTTAAAAATTTGAGTATTAGCTCTGGAAGATACTTTACCGATAAAGAAATTAGAGGGGGAAGCCCGTTGGCAATAGTAGGATACGGAATTGCCGAGAACTTTTTTGGGGATTCAGAATTAGCCCTGCTAAAGGAAATTAAAATAGCCGGCTTAAGAGTTACCATAATAGGTGTACTGGAGAAAGAGGGAGATGGCATTTTTGGAAACTCTGCAGACGAGACCGTTGTTGTACCCGTAAACTTTGCAAAATCCTTAACCAATGTTAGAAATGTTGATGCGGCCATTATGGTTAAAGCGGCTGCTGGAATTTCTAACGACCAATTAAAAGATGAGTTGGAAGGCACCATGCGTGCTATCCGGAGAATAAAACCCAAAGAGGAAAGCGATTTTGCATTAAATGAATCCTCCTTGATTAATAATCAACTCGATGAATTCTTTGGGGTAGTAAATATGGCAGGTTTCTTAATTGGGTTCCTGTCTATTATTGTAGGTGGATTTTCCATAGCCAACATTATGTTTGTGTCGGTAAAAGAGCGCACAAACCTAATAGGTATTCAAAAAGCATTAGGCGCGAAGAATTATTTTATCCTGCTGCAATTTCTATTCGAGGCCGCTTTCCTAGCCGTTGTAGGTGGATTAATAGGCTTGTTTGTGATTTTCTTAATGACCGTAACCGTTAGCACCTTTACTGACTTTGAGTTGGCATTAAGTTTTAAGAATATTTTGCTTGGAGTGGGAATTTCTGCCACCATCGGAGTGTTGTCTGGTATTGTACCTGCGTTCTTTGCTTCTAGGCTTGATCCCGTAATCGCCATTCGAAGCAATTAATTCTTGGTTTGTACCATTTGGCGGATTCTTTCGTTTTATTGGATAAAGCCTAAAATGATGATTCAGATTACGTTAAAACAACTTCTTACCGTAGCAGGATTTACCCTTTTTATTTTGGTAATTCCATTCATTGCAATGGGAATTTCGGATCAGGTAAATTGGTCGGGGATGGATTTCTTAGTGGCAGGAATTTTAGTTTCGGGCTTAGGTATGTCACTTGCAATTATTCGCAATGGGATAACAAACAAGGGTAAACGACTTATAATTATTGCCCTAGTTCTTTTTACATTTATATTGCTATGGCTAGAATTGGCGGTAGGGATTTTTGGAAGTGTTATTGCGGGAAGTTGAAAGGCATTTAATTAAGATTATAGTTTACCACCCCTTCCCTGTGCTATACGCTTGTACTTTTCCATTTTCCTTTGCTAAAAAGCCATAAGGTAAACAGACCAACTCCCGCTTCGGAGAAAAATACCGCCCAGAATACACCGCTCGATTTCCAATCGAAATAAATTGCCAATAAATAAGCCAGTGGTATTTGTATTAGCCAGAAGAAAACCACGTTAATTTTTGTAGGCGTCTTGGTGTCACCGGCTCCATTGAATGCCTGTACCGCCACCATCCACCATCCATAAATAAAATAGGAGTAGGAAAGAATTTTCAACCACTCAGATCCTATTCGAATAACTTCCGTATCCGTGGTGAATATTCCGATTAAATTTTCCCTGAAGAAGTAGAATACGATGGATACCAAAATGAGAAATCCCATATTGTAATAGCCTATTTTCCAAACGGTAGTTTCTGCTCTATCGGGTTGTTTTGCCCCAAGATTTTGCCCCACCAAAGTTGCTGCTGCGTTAGATAATCCCCAGGCAGGCATAAGTGTAAACATCATAAGTCGGATGGAAATGGTAGCTCCCGCAACGGCAGCTTCTCCAACATCTGCCAGTATTCGCATCAAGAATATCCACGATGTCATAGATATTATCATTTGCCCTATTCCGCCAATTGAAGTTTTTAAGATGTTTAGGGCAACGGAGCTCTTCCATTTTAACTGGTCTAAACGCGGCTTAAGATGTTTGCTTCCTTTGAATAGAACGTACAATTGGAAAAGTACCCCTATTCCTCTTCCTAAATTAGTCGCTATGGCTGCTCCCTCAATTCCAAAGGCCGGAATGGGACCCAAACCAAAAATGAGAACAGGATCGAGGATAATGTTTAATCCGTTTGATAGCCATAACACACGCATGGCGATTGCTGCATCACCAGCTCCACGAAAAATGGCATTTATAACGAATAGCAACATAATTACCACGTTTCCACCAAGCATCCACTGGGCATAGGTATAGCCTTGATTTAGCGTCCATTGGCTAGCCCCCATAAGTGCTAGTAACTCTTTGGAGAAAAATAATCCAGCAATGGCGAAAGGAATTGAGCATAGAAGACCTATAATTATGGCCTGGTTGGCAGCTATACCTGCTTCGCTTTGCCTCTTCTCGCCAACTCTTCTGGCAATTATAGCAGTAACTCCCATTGATAAACCCATTGCAACGGAGTAGAGTAGGAAAAGATAGGTCTCGGTTAAGCCAACGGTTGCCACTGCCTCAGCCCCAAGCTTTCCCACAAAATATATGTCCACCACGGCAAATGTGGACTCCATTACCAACTCGAGTATCATGGGCACAGCAAGAAGAAAAATGGCTTTTTTTAAGTCGATTTTTGTATAGTCTACTTCACTGCCTTTAATGGCGTCTTTAAGCGCTTTCCAGATGTTTTTTCTACTAGCCATTTCCTCAAATTGAAGGCTAAATATACACTACAAGAATGGTTGAAATGAAAAGGGAGTCTCAATAAGAAAGAATTGGTAGGAGTGTAGTGGGTGTTAATTTTCTCAATTTCTATTTTGGGGAGAAAATTAGCTACCCAATAATAACTAAGGAAATAAAAAACCCCGTACTACAGTAGCACGGGGTTTAAAAAATGGATTGAGGAAATTTTATTCAGCCATTCCCATTTCTACTTCCTCCATAGGTTGAGGAATCGCAGTTTTGGCTGGTCTTTCAACAATATTTAATTCATTGATAATGTTTTGAGCTCCAGCCATCTTATCGATTACGAAAAGGATATATCTGGCATCCACACAAATGGTTCTCTGAATTTCTGTTTCAAAAGAAATGTCTCCAGACATTGCTTCCCAGTTGCCATCGAATGCACAACCAATAAGCTCTCCGTTGGCGTTAATTACTGGAGATCCTGAGTTTCCACCTGTAATATCGTTGTTGGTGATGAAACAAGTCACAAGCTCTCCTTTTTCGTTAGCATATCTTCCAAAATCTTTTTTCCCGTATAGCGAAGAAAGCTTTGCTGGTACAATAAATTCTGGATTGGTAGCATCTTCTTTCTGCATTACCCCTTCTAGAGTAGTGTAATAGTTGTATTTAACTCCATCAGCAGGCTCGTAAGAACCAACCGTTCCATAAGTTAAACGCATGGTTGAGTTAGCATCTGGGTAGTATTTTTTGTTTGGATTCATTTCTCTTAATCCAGCTACAAAAAGACGGTTTCCTTTATCCAGCTTTGCATTAGCTTCCTTATTCATTTCGTTGCTAGCGAAATAAAGGCTAAGGAAGTTTGAAGAAGCTTTTCCGATTTCATCTGCGTCAAGTACCTTTTGACTTGGAGATTTTAAGAAGGCTTCAAATCGAGCTTTACTGGTGTAAATAGATTTATCCCATGTTTTGCTTATGTACTTGTCTACATCTCCTTTGTATTTTCCAACTACAACTTCTTTGATGTAGTCAGGAAGTTGGTCTGCAGGAACATTAGCGATGTACATTTCAAGCATTTGCCTGTATAACTCTTTTTCAAGTGGACCGTGGAAATCTTTGAAATTACCTTCTGCAAGTTGCTCAAGTTTTGGTTTAACCGACTCCATCATAGATGCATCGTTAATAACTGGCTCCAACATACGTTGTGCACGGAAAGCAAAAAGAATTGGGTTTGCCCCAGTAATTCCAGCTTCAATAAGGTAGGTTCCTGCAATGGCAGTCTTAGAAAGTTCGTTAATTCCCTCTTCCATTAACTTAAGTGCCTCACCATACTTAGCATTTTTCTCAGGATTCTTATCCAACCAAGCCTTAAATTCATTCTCAAGTGCAACCTTTTTGTCGTAAACATTATTTTGTTTCAACTGCTTTTGTTGTCCGATAAAATATTTCCAATAGTTAGAAATTGAAGCATACTTCGAAGCGTACTGAATTCTAACCGCTTTATCTTGATCCATGAATTTTTTCATGGTGTTAAGCTTGGTATCTCTAATTTCTACAATGGTTGGCTGTCTGTAGTCCAGCTCCATTTGTACTCCATAAGATGAAAGGTATCTGTCGGTAGAACCCGGGTAACCCATTACCATCGCATAGTCACCTTCTTTAACACCTTTAATAGAAATAGGTAGGAAGTGCTTTGGTTGGATAGGCTGGTTCTCTTTACTGAAATCAGATGGGTTTCCTTCTGCATCTCCATACACACGAAGAAGAGCAAAGTCACCCGTGTGACGAGGCCACATCCAGTTGTCAGTATCACCACCAAATTTTCCTATTGCTTCTGGTGGAATACCTGCTAAGCGTACGTCGCGGTATGTGGTATAAACGAAAAGGTAAAATTCATTTCCGTTGAAAAAAGATTTCACTCTAGCATCGTATACTGTACCTTCAATTGCTTTTTCTTGAATTCCTTTAGATACCTCAGCAATTTTAGCATCGCGTTCAGCTTCGGTCATATCATCGGTAAGTTCACTTAAAATTTGGTTGGTAACATCTTCCATACGAACAAGGAAAGATGCAGTCATACCAGCATTTGGAAGCTCTTCGTCGTAAGACTTGGCCCAAAATCCTTCCTCTAGGTAATTATTTTCGGTAGATGATTGTGCCTGAACCGCACCGTATGCACAGTGGTGGTTTGTAAGTAATAAACCATTTGGAGAGATAGCCTCGGCAGTACATGAACCGCCAGAAAGCATAACAATGGCATCTTTTAAACTTGAATTGTTAACTGAGTAAATTTCTTCTGCAGTTAATTGAAGCCCTTTGGCTTTCATATCGGCATAGTTAAGTCGCTTAATAAGTAGCGGTAACCACATACCTTCATCGGCCTTAACAGCCGGAGCGATAAATAGTGTTGCTAGTAGAACAACTAATATTCTTTTCATGAAATGGTAATTGTATTGTTTGGCCGCAAATATAGACCAACACTAAGGATAAAGAAGCGCATAAATGCCTGTATGGTCGGAATCTTATTTGGGTGGTTTTATTTTGTTCATAGCTCGTAGCTCATAGTTCATAGGTGGTGTAGGGGGGTGAATGGATGAAGTGATGAAGGATGAATGGATGAACTGATGAAAGATAAATTGATGAAGGGTTTTTCCCTGAATTCGAATATGGCTTACGGGATCCCTCTTTCCGCTTCGCTGCAATCGGGATGACCGCCTTGATTACAACGTAAAAAGCCAAGGCCGCGGGCGTGCTAATTAGCCAATAAGCCAATTCGCCAA
>NZ_VORB01000011.1 GCF_007995015.1 Luteibaculum oceani | reverse complement strand
TTTATTCTCAAATACAACAAACGAAAACATCAAGGTATTAACAGAAGAAAACCAGTTGATTTATATATGGCTGCTTAAATCAACTATATTTGAGCAACTACTGGTCCATCAAACGGGGAGTACTTCAGATTTATCTTAAGCATTGCTATTGCAAGGGTATGGAAGATTGAGGGCTTAATGGAAGAATTGAAAATTGGCAACCATCAAATATCTCCAAGAACCCAAAAGTTTCTCACCTTTTCCATAAAGATATTAGCTCCAATTCTTCTATCTCTACTTTTCATTGGAGAGATCATTAAACTGGCCATAAAATTCAATTGGCTTTAAATCAATCAATTTGTATTATGAAAAAGATTCTGGTAGTAGGACTACTTTTATCTTTAGGCTGGACAGAACTTCATGCCCAAATCCTACACACTGAAAGTTTTAATGTTATACTCGATACTGCCGAGCGGGTAAAGGGAAATTTCACTCCCAATTTTAATTTTAAAAACCTCAAAAAGGATCTTTTCGAATTTGAAAACACCTCAGATATATCTGTAAAAATTGGAAAGGACGCATTTACAATTGCCAACCGTGTAAACCTTTCAAAATTTGGTGAAGAAACCATTCAAAGTGGTGGATTTATTTATGCCGAATACCGTAGAAGTACATCGAAAAGATGGCTAATAGAACCATACCTACAATACCACTGGGCAGAAATAAGAGGCTTAGATAGAAAGTTTGCAGTAGGTTCCAATGTTAGATACAGATTCTATCAAACCAATAAACTGGGGATATTCGGGGGTATTGGCCCGTTTTATGAATTTGAGAGATGGAATTACGAAGGGGTTTTGGAAGAAAATCGACCTATGATAATCGACCCTATCGAAAATCAAAATTTTCGCCTTGGAGCCTATGTATCCTACAAACAAGAGTTATTCTCCACCATATTCATCGACTTTAGTTTTTACTATCAAAACCACATAGATTCTTGGTTCAGCGATCCTAGAATTGGCACAAGTACACGACTTAGTTACCAATTAACGGAGTATGTTGATTTAGCCTTGCTTTATCAGAGCATTTACGACCCAAACCCCGTGGTTCCTATCGACAAAATATTTCGAGATATAAATTTCGGAATCTCAGTTAGTTTCTAACAAAAAACGGCCCCGAAGGGCCGTTTAATAATCAGTGTTTGTTTGCTTATTTCTTAACAAACTTCTTTGTTCTCGATTTAGCTCCAGAAGTAATCTTCATTAGGTACATTCCGTCTTTTAGGTCAGAAACATCCACCTTATTAACATCTACCTTTCCTGATTTAATCATCCTTCCGGTATAATCAGTAATCTCGAAAGTCATGTCTGTTTTGGCGCTTTCAATGAAAACTACATTTCCAACCACTGGGTTAGGATATAATTCGTAAGAATCCTTAACTCCCTCTGAGATTGTTTGAACGGCGTATGAACTGGTTCCATTGCCAACACAGAAATTCGTGGTTTCACTTGATGCGAATGAAGCACCCGATGCAAGTGTTGTAGCTCCTTCAGTTAAGCTGTATGATCCATTTCCATAGCTACAGCAGATTCCGTCACCATAAGAATCGTAAATCACGAAATCGTAGCAGCCATCAGCCAATTGTACTGGGATATTAATGGTAGATCCATCTGGTTCTGATCCATAGGTTCCTCCAGAGGCAATTACCGTTGCTCCATCCTTAATTTCCCAGCTTGTTTCTTCTGGATAGTTATCAAAAGTGATGTTGACACTAACAGTCGTTAATCCTCCAGATGTCACAGAGATTTCATCTATAGCCATATCCCCTTGCCAAGTGGTTCCTGTAGTCCCCACAAAACGAAGTTTTACGGTTGTTCCAGCATAAGCATCCAAGTTAACGCTTGCAGACAACCATGAATTACCCTGGTTACCAGTCTTAGACCAAACTGAAGTCCAAGAATTTCCATCCGTAGATGCCTCAAGGGTTAATCCACCCATTGCAGCAGCGCCATACATGTGGTACTTAAAGCTCATGGTTGCGCTAGTTTCACCACTTAGGTCGAAACAAGGGCTCTCAAAAATGGTGGTTTTATTGCTGTAATTTGGAGAGGAAGACTCTACATATACGTAGTATGTTCCTGCACTTGCTGCTGAAGGACCGGTATTGTTTGATGGCGTACCTCCAGATCTTCTAGCCCAGTCAAAATCATCTCCTGCAACATTGCTCCACCCTAGGCCACTTTCAAACCCTTCGGAATATGGTAAGGTTACCGTAGAAGCACAACTCATACTTGCTTGTTGAGTAGTTGCATTGATAGTATTACTCTGCCCAGAAACGTTACCTGCAGCATCTTTTGCCACTACATAGTAGGAATAGGTAGTACCTGGAGTTAACCCCGATACATTAGCTGCTGTACCCGTTACAGTTCCGATGTTACTTCCATTCTGAAATACATCATAACCCGTTACACCAACATTATCTGTACTAGCAGTCCATGTTAGAGTAAGCGTAGTTTCACCAATATTCGAAGCCGCTAAATTGCTAGGTGCAGTTGGAGCCTCAGTATCGCCACCAGTTATAGAAACTGTATAGTCTTCAACCTCCCCATACGAGAACGATTCACAAGCAGTTGGAATACCGTTGTATTTCATGGAAACTCTCATTCTCGTAGTTCCTTCTATGGCGCTAGTGGGTACAGTAAAAGCTCCGGAAACGGGGCTTGCTGTAGTTGCTGCCTGGGTCCAAACTTGCTCCCCAGCATCAGCAAAGTCTCCATCCTTGTTGTAGTCTATCCAAACACTATACCCTTCACTATAGGTAGATCCTGTCCAGGTTGGCGTTATAGTAATGGTGCTTGAGTTCCCCTTAGTTAGATTGGCAACTAATGAGGTGTGATCTGCATATCCTCCCGCACTTGCTCCAGAACTGTTATCCAGATTCTCAAGCTGCACTCTGCTGATATATTCATCAGCAACACTATTTCCATTCGATGCACAGTAGTTTAACTGCACTTCTGTTGTTGTAAATACATGAGATGCAGAGTACGCGGAAGTGGCTCCTCCCGAACATTTAGATCTAACCTGAACCTCATATTCTGTAGTAGCAGAAAGTCCAGTTAAGTTGTACGAAGTTCCACCTGTTGCAATGGTAGTCCAGGTAGAAGTTCCTGTGGCTCTGTATCTTAAATCGTAGGTTGCGCCAGCTACTGAGTTCCATGAAATTGTAGCGGTGCTAGATCCCACCGCTGATGAATTTACTCCCGTTGGAACATCTGCGTTACAAACAGGAGGTGTTCCCGTTAACCCAGTAACTACTAAAGAAAAGTCTTGTGAACCACCTGAAAGGCTACCCTTGTGTGTTACCGTTATTGTGTAGGTACCAGAAGCTGATGCTATTCCAACTCTTTCAAATGGATCCACATTGTTATCGCCAGTTGTATTACTGTTTACTCCCGTTAACTTATAGGGATAGTAAGTATTAGCTCCCTGAGTAACTCTAATGTCCAAGTCATTTACCAATACTGGAGTATTGTCATTTGTAGTTCCAGTATTTGCAGTTCCTGCCGGATCTGTCCATGAAATAGACGCAAGAAGCGGACTTGACCCATCTGAGTCTACATCAATAGTATAGGTCTGTCCTGGCGATAAAGTTAATTCGCTTATTAACGATTGATTTCCATTATTAGTAATGGCCTCAGCGGCAGCTTTGGTATTCATTAAACCCCAGCCGTAAACTGCATCTGGTCCAGCGATACCCGCATCATCTGCAGTATGCAAAGCCAATCCTTTTAGGGTTGCTGCACGCATAAAGCTACCATTTACATTGTTGTAGTGTTGCTGCAGCAGTAATAAGGACCCCGTAACATTCGGCGATGCCATAGAGGTACCAGAAATTGAGTTGTAGGCGTTATCCGCGTTATCATAAGTAGAGTAAACCGATGTACCGTTTCCAGTAATGTCCGGCTTAATACGGTAGTCATCCGTAGGACCTTCGCTACTGCTACTATTGATCGTGACAGAGTTGAGGGATCCATCAGGATTAATATTAGCATCCTGTCCATTAGCAACTACAACGTTGTTTTTAGCCGTAGCATGACCAGAAAGTTTGTCGTAAGAGGACTGACCATCTAGGGGTGACAGGTTGGATAAATTATCGTTTCCATCATTTCCTGCAGCAACCACCATTAGATAGTATGGAGAATTATACATCAGCGCATCCCAATCTCTTGATTCGGCAATGTATGCTCCAAAATACCAATCTGGGAGTTGATCAGCACGGTATCCGTAGGAATGGTTTGATAAAAGCATTCCACCGGCAGCTGCCGTTGTAGCCTCAGATAAATCGTTATTCCAATCATGCGTTAAGGCACTCGCTTGCGGAGCCATACCTTTTGCCGCCGCAACATATCCAGATGCAACAATGGTACCTGTTACGTGCTGGGCATGAAAACTATTGCTATTAAGGCTGGTTACACCGTCGTTAATGGTAACACGGTTGTTACCGCCCGGACCATCAAACTCTTGGTGTGTAACTCTAGTTGCACCACCATCCCATACATAGGCTGTCATGTTTTGACCATCGAGGCTAAGTCCTAAGCCTCCACCTATGTTAAGATAGTCGGCACGAGTAGATTTAGCAGCAGCCACATTGTGGATAGAGTAATAAATAGGTTGGCCATCGGGGGAAACGTCCATCAATTCATCAACTGATCCATCGTCGTTAGTAATAAACAATTCCCAACCCTTTTCATTTGCCAATTGAATGGCCTGCTGTTTTCTGGCAGCTTTTTGAACCGAGAATTGATTTTCAAGCGCCTGCAATTGAGCCATGTCGTAATTGCGCGTAATTTGCGCCCTCTCCTGGGCACTTTGCGCCATGGCGGTAGACGCTGCAACCATAAGTGCCAACAGCACTTTTACTTGCTTTAAATGTTTTTTCATAAAAGGTAATTTTGTTTTACTGACTGCGAGTTAGAAATATTGTATAGATATTCCAAGGGCTTAAAAATCAGATTGGTATGGAAGAAAAAATTCTGACATCTCTAACTTTTCATCAATCGTATTTTAATTTTTAACCAGACTGTTAATAACCAGTACTATTAAAGGTTAAGACAGTTTCTACAGCTCAGATGTACGATTACGACATAATTTGAAGAAATGGCACTTACTAAGAATAGCTAGGTATTGAGACAAAATATTATTTAACCATCAAATTGCTTCCTCTAGTATATAACACATTGTTTTTCTGGCACTTAACAAGTAAGTATTGTAAAAATAAATGACCAAATCCTCCCCAATAAGCAGAATGAAAACATAGTATTACAAGAGCTTTATAGATTTATATTTTGTCTAAAATGGTTTTACATTCATCCATCGATGAAATTGGACTATTCGAAAGAATAATTAAATCGATAATCGTGAAAAAAATACGAAAATTCGACATCAAGAAACCAAAACCATATGTCAAAAATAAAACTTTAGACGTTTTTTATTTTACTTAAAACTCAATAACGCTTTTTAATAATAAATAATTAGAACCATCTAGAACAAAATTAAATTGTACCTACAGCAATAATTTAATTTTGAACCCTTGAAATCCAATATAATCAAACATGACCTCGAACCCATTACACTTTAGAAAGCTAGAATCAATGTATCTTTCAGCACCAATCAATAAGATTCACTTTCCATCCACAGCGATTGAAATTTCAGATGGGAGTTCAATAATAACTATAAATCTGGATGAATCCTATCATCATACCGCGAGAGCAGGACATGGTTCCGTTTACTTTAAACTACTTGACGACGCCAGCTTTTTTGCCGCCAACTCGAAACAACCTAACTATTTTGTTCTTACACAATCCTTTGCCTTAGATTTTATCAAACCCATTTTCGAGGGAAAGCTTACCGCAATTGGGAAATTCATTAAAGAAGAGGCAGGTAAATTTTATGCTGAATCCGAATTATTTAATAACCAGAATGAATTGGTTGGAAAGGGGTCCGGTGTTTTTGCCATTTCAAAAATCCCATTAAACTCTATTCCAGAATACCAAGAGACCGTCAAATAATTTATTTTTTAGCAAAAAATTGAAAATGAGAATATCTGCTAAAGTCCAAAATAGAGTGCATGCTTCGCGCGAGGCAATAATGGATTGTATTATAAACAAGGACAAGCTCTGTAATTTTTTTGTATCCCATTCTAGTTCCGACTTAAGCTCCGGAGCAAAAGTGCATTGGAAGTGGGAAGACTACAATGCAGAAACGGATGTAGAAGTTGTTAGTATATCTCCAGAGCAAATTGTTTTTAAGTGGCCTAACATCGAAAAAATCACAACGGTTACTATTACTATAAAAGAGTTCGAGGATTACTGTGATGTAATAATAACTGAAGATGATTTCTTATTGAATGAAGAGGGTGCGAAACAAATAATGAATCAGTGCCAGGGTTGGACAGATTTTATTTGTTCGCTAAAAGCGTATCTGTATTGCGATATAAACCTTAGGAAAGACCCCAGAAAGTAATGTACAAATACAATGTAGAGGAACTAGTTGAGAAATTACAGCTCCTGCCCCATCCTGAAGGCGGATATTATAAAGAGATCTATCGAAGCCAGGAGGAAATCTGTGAAGCGTCTTTGACGCCTCTAAACATTGATGGAAAAAGGAACTTCTGCACTTCCATATTTTTCCTGCTAACTCAAGAAAATTTTTCTGCTTTTCATCGCATCAAGCAAGATGAGCTTTGGCATTTCTATTACGGTGACCCTTTAACTGTTCATGTAATTGATAACAAAGGACATTATAACCCTATAAAAATTGGGGGAATTGATCAAGGACTCCTCCCAACCTGCACAGTTACTGCAAATCAATGGTTTGGTTCATCGGTGAAAAATGGCTTTGCATTAGTGGGATGCACTGTAGCTCCAGGTTTTGATTTTCGAGACTTTGAACTAGCCAAAAGAAGTGATTTAATAACTCAATTTCCTCAACACAGGGAAATCATATGCAAGCTTACCCGAGATTAGCAACTCAAATGCGATAGGAAACCAAGAAAACCTGGGTTAAGAACACCAAAGATTCTCAAATATTTTAAAATACTAAGTCAACTCTAAATCTTCACTTTTAAGATCGATTATTACTGCAGTTTCTTGACCTTTTTGTAATTTAATTATTGGTTTTGCGACTCAATAAAATCAAGGAAACTATTAGGTTTTGTGCGTTTATTATCGGGGTCTGCTATCTCATTTTGCTTCCACTCGTTTGAACTGGAAATTCCAAAATCTCCCAACCAACTCCCCACGAATTCCAATGGTTCTATATTGGCTCGAAAAAATTTTTCTCTGCCTTCGAAACGTACCTGAATTAAATCTGCCCCTATAAGTTTCGATAGATGCTTACTCAACCCTTGTCTGGTCATCGGAAATAGTTCAGACAACTCCGATAAGTTGTACTCCCTTTTAGCATCGTGGATTAGTTTTAATAGTTTCCTGCGATGCTCATCAGCTAATGCCCTGAAGACTTTTTCTTCCATACCTCTCATATGCAACCATTTGGTTTAGCCAAATTAGTCTATTTAAAAGTTCAATTGAACAACTCCATTTTTTTCACATTTTTTTCATAAATCGAAATTTTATTACAACTTAACGACAGTTTTAAACGTCTAAATGTTATCCCTCTTATTTTGGTACTACTAAAACCACATGCCATAATCTTAGCGTATACCAACCATGCCGAGTTCCATAACTACGACCTTTTATACCACCCCTTTTGGAGAGCTATTTATAGGGAGCTACCAGGGCAAGATTTGTCTTTGCGATTGGAAACATCGCAAACAGCGAAACGTAATTGACAAAAGAATAGCAAGAGGGTTAGGTGCTGATTTTAAGTCGGGGGAAGATTCTGTTATAAAGAAAACCATTGCTGAACTCGAACAATACTTCGCTGGAGAAAAACTCAATTTCGATATTCCACTGTGGTTGGTTGGCACTAGTTTTCAACAATCCATTTGGATAGAACTACAAAAAATTCCATACGGCGAAACACTTTCATACAAGCAATTAGCATCCAACATAGCTAGCGACAACTCCGTAAGAGCAGTAGCTGCCGCAAATGGAGCCAATGCAGTATCCATTCTAATTCCTTGTCACCGGGTTATTGGAAGTAATGGCAATTTAATGGGCTATGCGGGAGGACTAAAAGCTAAAAAGGGATTGTTAACCTTAGAAGGAAGTCTTAAGCAAAGCAATCAGGTTCTTTTACCTCTGGATGCCGAAAAAAAGTAGTTCAAAATATTGTCATTTATATTTCTGTCTTTTTCCCTCCTATTTTTCTGTCTATAGAAATTTAGCAGATGGCCGTATCTGAGGTTCAGCCCATCTACCGTTGGTAAATAATTATTCCAGTCTCTAATTATTTCCTGTATTTTCCGTAAAAATATTTTAAAAATGAACGGACCACAGATTATCATTTTCGCTTTACTACTCATTCTCGTGATTTCGGGAATTTTCATCGTTCGCCAGCAAACAATTGCCATTGTTGAACGCTTTGGAAAATTTCATTCCGTTCGAAGACCTGGATTTCATCTGAGAATACCGATTGTAGATCGTATTGCCGCTAAGGTAAATCTGCGGATACAGCAACTCGATGTTATGGTTGAAACCAAAACCAAGGACGATGTTTTTGTTAGAATTAAAGTTTCGGTTCAATATCTGGTGCTCCCCGATTCCGTTTATGATGCATACTATAAATTAGAAAGTCCTCACGACCAAATCACTTCATACGTATTTGATGTTGTACGTGCCGAGGTGCCTAAACTAAGGCTCGATGATGTTTTTGAGAAAAAAGACGACATCGCCATAGCGATCAAAAGGGAGCTCGAAGAAGCAATGAATACTTACGGTTATGGTATTATAAAAGCTTTAGTTACGGATATTGATCCCGATGAAGAAGTGAAAAATGCAATGAATCGAATTAACGCTGCTGAGCGCATTAAAACAGCCGCTGAATACGAAGGGGAAGCCGAAAGAATTAGAATTGTTGCTAAAGCTACTGCCGAGGCAGAAAGTAAGCGCCTTCAAGGCCAGGGAATAGCGGACCAAAGAAGGGAAATCGCCAAGGGGCTCGAAGAATCAGTGGAGGTTCTAAATAAGGTAGGAATCAATTCTCAGGAAGCCTCCGCTCTTATTGTCATTACTCAACATTACGACACCCTACACGGTATTTCAGAAAATACTAAATCCAACTTAATTCTGTTACCTAATAGTCCAAATGCTGCGAGCGACATGCTAAATCAGATGGTAGCTTCTTTTTCGGCTTCCAATGAAATTGGAAAAATGCAGCGAGAAGACGATGAAGATAAAAGTCGATAAATGATTAAGGTTTCAATTAATAAATCCTCAAGATGGTTATTACCAATCTTGGGGATTTTCTTTTATGGCACCATTTGTGCTCAACAATCGCTAAGGATAGAAGATCCAACCCGGATACTCAATTTATCTTATCCTGAAGGATGGAAATATAAAGACGATGGCTATAATTTGATATTGTATCCAAAAGGCCAGAAAAACAATATCCAGTTGGATATAACCTACTTCTCCTACGATGAAAAAGTACCTGCAGACTCCCTATTTTGGATTCAAGCAGAATTGGTTTTCCCCACCCAGTATAAAGTATTTAACCGCCTTAACCAGGGCAGCTTTGAAACCGAATATGGGTTTGTTCGATTTCTAGAATTTTCAGCGAAAAAAAGCTGGCGGATTTGGAACTATACGTATTACCAATTTATCCAGCTGGGCTCAGAGTTTCGCGTATTTCTTCGGCACCGCAGGAAATTGGATGAAGACACTAAAAAGAGGGTATTAGAAATTTTACAATCCATCCAACTTTCTAACAAGGACTACACCCATTATTACATTTCTACATTAGTAAATTGCTAAACTAAAAAACCAGCCTACGCAAGTTTATCAACCGCTACCTTGTAGGTTGGATCTTCCTCAATATTAACCTCAATGATATCATCGGCGTTTTCAAGAAGTCGCAAACAGTCCTTACTTAAATGTCTTAAGTGCACCTTTTTACCCACTTTAGAATAGCGTTCAGTAATTTTATTCAAGGCCTCAATCCCCGACATATCGGAAATTCTAGATTCCGAAAAATCAATAATTACTTCTTCGGGGTCATTTAAAACATCAAACTTTTCATTGAAGGCACTGATAGATCCAAAGAATAGCGGTCCGTATACCTCATAATGCTTCACTCCCTTGTCATCCATGTACTTCCTGGCTCTAATACGCTTTGCATTTTCCCATGCAAATACAAGAGCTGAAATCACTACTCCTATTAATACCGCCAAAGCAAGATTGTGAAGGAATACAGTAATTAGTGTTACCAAAACCATTACCAGAATATCAGAATTAGGCATGCGTCTAAATGTTCTTAAACTGGCCCATTCAAAAGTCCCAATAGAAACCATAATCATTAAACCGGTAAGAGCCGCAACAGGAAGTTTTTCTATAAGCTCTGCTCCATACATAATAAACACTAGCAACATTACAGAGGCTACAATTCCAGAAAGTCTAGCCCTCGCACCAGAAGATATATTAATTAGCGACTGCCCAATCATGGCGCATCCTCCCATTCCACTGAAAAATCCTGTAATAAAATTAGCAAGTCCCTGAGCGATTGACTCCTTATTTCCCCTTCCTCTGGTTTCCGTTATCTCATCTATTAAATTTAAGGTTAACAAGCTCTCAATTAAACCAACCCCTGCAACGATAAGTGCGTAAGGAAATATAATCTGAAGAGTTTCTAGACTAAATGGAACCTCGGGAATATGAAAAGGTGGGAAACCTCCTTGAATAGAAGCTAGATCCCCTACTGATTTGGTATCAATATCTAATCCTAAAACGATTGCAGAGATTACTAAAATAGCAGCCAAGGAAGATGGAAATACCTTGGTTAATTTTGGTAATCCCCAAATGATTAGCATGGTTAAGCCAACCAATCCGAGCATAATCCATAAATCCGCTCCTTGCATCCAAACAAATTCGCCTGCTTCGTTGGTAAATTTAAAAGAGGCCAATTGCGACATGAAAATTACGATTGCCAGACCATTCACAAATCCAAACATTACTGGATGAGGAACCAAACGGATAAATTTCCCCAATTTTAATACTCCACAAAGCATTTGAATTATTCCAGCAAGAACCACCGTTGCGAAAATGTACTCCACACCATGCGATTTAGCCAGAGAAACGATTACCACAGCTACAGCTCCCGTTGCCCCAGAAATCATACCTGGCCTTCCGCCGAAAATTGAAGTAATTAACCCCATACTAAAGGCCGCATACAACCCTGTTAAAGGAGATAACCCCGCTATAAAAGCGAAGGCAACCGCTTCTGGAATAAGAGCCAGAGCTACGGTTAAACCAGAAAGAATCTCGTTTTTATAATCTACTTTTTGGGATAAATCGAATAGGTTTAAATACTGCTTCATTGCGGCTTCTTAAAATGCGCTGCAAAAGTAGGAATAATAAACCGTTTGAAGCTTTTACTAATTGATCACGAAAATTTTAAAATCACCAATCCAAACTTCGATTAACAAAAATTTGCTAACTTATCTAAAGTTAGTATCATTTGTCGAAAATTATCAGCACTGTTAAAATGAAGTTAATTAGTACCCTTTTCTGCCTAACTCTATCTGCACTAGCCTTTGGCCAAAAAGACACGATTTTCACCGTAAGCTCCGAAAGTATTATTTGCAGTGTAAAGCATATTGGAGATAAATCCATCCAATATCAGCGCCCTGAGATTAGAGAAGACCTTGATTTCAAAATTTCCTTAAACAAGGTGTCGAAAGTGGTATTTGAAAATGGAAAGGTTTTGATTCCAAATAGGGGAAACGCGAAAAACAAAAACCTGTCTTTGGAAAGACAGAAAGGTTCTGCAATTAAATTAAACTTCGCCACACCGGTATTTGCCACCCTTGAAGTTTCCTATGAAAAAAATCTCGATTTAGGTAAATCGATCGAGTTTGTTTTCGCTTACAAAGGCACCAACATGCTAGAGGAAGTATATAGCGGGTATAACTTTAGATTGGGCTATAAATTTTTAAAGGATCCGCATACATACATAGGTGAAGATAAGTATGCACACATTTTAAAGGGAACCTACATCAAACCAGAAATATCTTATTCTTATTTATCGGGAATGGTAGATATGGAAGGAAAAGATAGAATGAGTGATACCCCTAGCGTAAGAGACGATGAAGTTTCGAGTTCTGCAGGGGCGATAATGATCAATTTTGGAAACCAATTCGTTTACTCCAACTCCTTGTTAGTAGATGTCTATATGGGAATTGGCTACGGATTTACCAGCGATAAAGCCTACGATAAAAGAGGCAATGATTTATCCTATAGCTTTAGAGGTGGATACGGAATGTTTGTAGACTTTCCTCATCTTGCTTTTTCGGCAGGAATAAGAATAGGAATACTCCTTTAACCCAAATCCAACCTACCATGAGATACCTTGCCATTTTACTCCTAATTTTTTGCACCCTTGGTGCCGAAGCCCAGCTAGATACTCTTCTTCTGAGGAATAGGGATAAAATTGCATGCAAGGTTCAAAGAATAGAACCCAAACAAATTGTATATGTAAATCCTTCATTATCGGAAGAGGTCATCTTTAAAATTCCCACTTGGAAAGTTGTTTCCATCACCTTTAAAAATGGGAACGCGTGGGAAAATGATGCGGCAATCCTTGTTAAACCAGATACCACCGGGTATGCTACTTTGTACCCACCAAGAAAGTTTGCCTTAAAATTTATCCCAGGCAATTTTGGTCAATTTGGGGAGTTCGGAGTCGAATATGCTGTTGGTACAAAACAATCCGTGGATTTGATGTACGCCTACCAATACAATTATGGCTGGGGAAGGGACAGATATTTTAAATTGGTTTCAATTGGTTATAAATGGAGGGGTAGGAATAAATACAACCGCCAGTTTATGGCAAGCGGTCCCTTTTTAAAACCATCTATATTTTACCATGATTATTACGAACATCTTGGTGAGCAAGAGGAAAAATTAGCAAATAGTGCTGGTCTTATTTTGCATGGAGGATATCAATGGATTGTAAAAGGAAGGGGATTTATTGAAGTTTCCGCAGGATATGGCCTTGCGTACCTTTTAAACTCTGCCCACAATAAAAGAGACCCCAACAATCCAGGAGGGGATTTTATCACTTTGGATGAAGAAGGGGAAGATGAAGAAAGAAGTGGTTGGGGTAACAATAGATACCGAAATAACACCTATAGATTTTTCCAACATAAAAAAGGTATTCCGAATATCGCAGATCTAGCCAATGTTTCTTTCAAAATTGGTGCAATATTCTAACCCACCCCAATCAAATGCTCTAATAATGAAAACTCCTACCCTTTTTATAATTCTTGCTTTACTTCTTTGTAAGATTACACATGCACAGAGCGATACCATTTACTTCGCAGATGACAACATATCCATTTGTGTGGTTGAAAAAATGAATTCGGATGAAGTGGTTTATTCTAAGCCAACGCTTTCTCCCGATGTGAAATTCAATGTGAGCAAGTCAAAAATTAGGATGATTAAATTTCACGACGGTGAAGTTTGGATCAATTACCAGCTTGGAAACAGTAATGAAAATCTAAAATTCCGATATCCTGATAGGAAATATGCAATCAAGTTATTTCCTGCAACTGGCTTCCTAAACTATGGAGAATTAGGTTTTGAAATGGCCACAGACAAAATTTCAAGTATCGATTTTAATCTCTTTTTCAACTTACAAAATAGTGAAAGCTTTCATCTGGGAGCCTTTGGATACAAGTTTAGATTGTACAATAAATACCAACGAGATTATTTAGCCTGTGGGCCCTATGTTAAACCAACGGCCATCTTTTATAAGCACACTTTAAAGTTCGAGAATGGTAAAGAGCACAAATACTTTGGAGTGGGCCCTATGTTAAACTTCGGCTACCAATGGGTAGTTCTAGGAAGAGGTTTTATTGAACTAAACCTAGGTAGTGGACTTAGCTATTCTTCCACCAATTTCGGAGACCGTCTAAGTGAAAATGATAGAGAAACCTTGCAAAATCCTAATATTAAAAACTACAAAAATCCAGACGAACAAAGAATGTTCTTCTTTGAGCAATTGGACGATAAAATTGAAAACTGGTCAAACATTTATCATGGTTCCATTCGAGTTGGAATCGTCTTTTAACCCCAATAACTACCAAATATGAAATCGATTTACGCAGTAATTTTCACCCTTTTCACTGTATTAGGGTATTCACAATCCGACACGCTAGCCCTTAAAAACGGGGAAAAACTTGTGGTAAAAATCACCTCAACAAAGGGTCAAGAAATTGTTTACCAAAACTTCGGTTTTGGAGAAAATGTAACCTTTAGTATCGACAAAGAAAAGGTAAGTTACCTTGTAAGAGCATCATACGGTGAGCGTGAGTACATCAAGAACAAAGGCAACAAGAAAACCAAAAAAACAAAATCATCATCTTTAGCTAAATCTTCAAAAGAACCCAAGAAAGCGAAAGCACCTAAAGAGAAAAAAACTTGGAAACTTTTTACCCCTAAGGAAGCTACGGTTAACAGTGAACCTGGTAATCAGGAGACTGCAAAAGTGGAAAAAGTGGAAGAGAAACAAGAAACCGTTAAGCCTTCAGAAAAAGAGGAGCCCAAAACTAAAGAAGAAGCCGTAAACCAAGAGGAAACTGCTAAAAGTAAGCCTGTTAAAACACCCAAGGCCGAAAAGAAGGAAACAAAGCCCTCAAAAGATGAAAAAGGAAGACCGCGATTTTTCTATCCCCACAAAGTCCCAGGAAATAAATTGCAGTACAACCTCGTAAACCTGGGAACAGGAATTCTAGAATTAACTTATGAGCGTGTTTTTTCTCAACATTTTGGTTTAGAACTAACCTATGGTACCAAATCAACCAATGATATTGAACTTAGAAACTACGGTTTGGGCTTTAAGCTTTATAATAAATCCAAAGGACAAGGTAGAACCGGTAACACCTACTTTAAACCCGAATTGTTTTACCTAACCTATGTGAAAACAGATGATGGTGTTACCCAGGAAGAAGGTGGAATTTTGGGTGGAGGAACCACCAGCACTTACTCTGCAACGTACGAACAGCAAATTGCAGGTTTAGCATTACACATTGGTAGAAAGTGGGATTTTACACCTCGTTTCCAATTCGAGATTTTCCTTGGAATTGGAGCGGGATATTTAATAGAAAGCTACGACAGCGACAACCCGAACAGCGAACCGAATTACGGCTCACAGGACGACATTAGAGGTTCTAAATTTGTTTACACAGAAGGATTTAGAAATGAAGAACTACCTGTAGTACCAACTGCTTCTGGTGGTGTGAAATTTGGTTTTAGCTTCTAATTCTACATCAAAAATTCAATTCAAATAATTATGAAGGCCGGCAAAATTTTCACTTTAACCCTGATCATAGGTTTGTCCAATTTAGTTTTTGGTCAAAAGGATACCATTTTCAAATTTACTGGAGAGGTAATACCATGTAAGTTGGTGGAAATTGGAAATGATATAATTAAATACACCAGACCAGAACTTAACCCTGACTTGGCCTTTACCATTAATTATTCGGCTTGCTCACGAGTGGTTACCGCCAATGGTAAAAATGTGGTTTTACAGGAAAACCTCAACAATCAAGAGAACTACAGTCAACAAAATAAGCGTGCTATCAAGTTTAACTTTTTAACCCCACTGACCAACTACTGGGAAGTTTCTTACGAGAAAAGCATAGAACCTGGTAAATCTATGGAGGTTAATTTGGGATTTAACTTTGGTACAACCGAAATTTTTGGCAGTTCAGACGAAGAAACCACAGGATTTAATGCTCGCTTTGGATATAAGCTACTTAAAAGCCCAGATTTCTATCTAGCTGGAATGAAATACTCCCATATTTTAAAGGGAGCGTACATCAAGCCAGAATTGGTAATTAGTTCGTTAAACCACTCTGGAAAGGCATATCAGTACGACCACGCTACTTTGACATCCTCCGAACAGGGTTATAGCTACAAAACGTTGGGTGCCGCATTTATGGTTAACCTAGGAAAACAGGTGGTGTACTCAGATAGTTTTTTAATTGACTATTTCGTCGGGATAGGATATGGAGCTGTCACTAAGTATGATGAATCGGCGGAAATGGATGAGGACAGTTATTACTACTCCTATGGTACGGGAGAGGTCCACCGTGGAGGTATTATAATTACAGATGGTAGCCCCAAAATAGCATTGAGCGCCGGATTGCGGATAGGTTTTCTTTACTAAGACACAATGAGAATAGCAGGTTTGAGCCTGCTATTTTTTTGTCCTCACTCCAAGTTTTATACACTAAAAACCATTTTTCAGTTCAAATTTTAACGTTTCGTTTGTTTTATTATGATTTAAATTAGCTTAAATGATTTAAATGGTACTATAATGTTATCTTAATGCCGTAATTTAACATCCCGTACCATGAAAGTGCTTCGCTTTTTCCTTTTTCTTATTGCCATTCTTTTGATTTTTGTAGGTGGATTTCTGGTTTATCTCAAGGTATTTTTGCCTAAAGCAGAGCAAGCACCAGAAATAACCGTAGAGCTTACACCACAAAATATTGAAAGGGGAAAATATTTAGCCAATCACGTAATGTTATGTATGGATTGCCATGCCCAACGCGATTGGACCACTTTTGCAGCTCCCCCCGTTAAAGGTTCTATGGGTGCTGGAGGAGAACGCTTTGATCAGATGATGGGGTTTCCAGGGAAATTTGTTTCCCCAAACATTACCCCTGCCGGATTGGGAAAATGGACCGATGGGGAAATTTACCGGGCTATTACCACGGGAATATCGAAAGACGGTAGAGCGCTTTTCAATTTAATGCCTTATCACCATTACGGTAAAATGGACCCCGAAGACATTAAGTCGGTTATCGCATACATCCGAACGTTAGATCCGGTAGATTACCAACCTGAAAAATCCGAACCTGATTTTCCGATGAATTTCATCATTAACACCTTACCAAAAAAGGCTACTCCCAGCAAAAGACCCAGTCAGGAAAACTTAATTGCCTATGGAGAGTACTTGGTTAACGCTGCAGCATGCTATGACTGCCATACCAAGCAAGAAAAAGGTGAATTCATTGGAGAGGATTTTGCGGGAGGCATGGAATTTCACTTTCCCGATGGAAGCATTTTGCGTTCAGCCAATATAACTCCACACGAAACTGGAATTGGAGCCTGGAGCGAAGAACAATTTATAAGCAGATTTAGGCAATACACCGATAGTAGCTATGTACCACCAAAAGTAAAAGCAGGGGAATTTCAAACTGTAATGCCATGGCTTATGTATGCCCATATGGACACCAATGATTTAAGAGCAATATATGCATACTTAAAGTCATTGCCAGCAAAGGAAAACAAGGTGGAGTTGATTACCGCTGCGCTTTAGTCAAACACTCTTTAAAATCTAGAAGATTTTGCTAGAGGCTGTAATTTACCTGTAACCCAATTAAATTATAGTTATTGAAGGGTAATGAAATTCTTGTTCCAGAACTATTTCTCGGAAAGTTTAATTCATTGCCCCATGGCAAATTGAATTCCACATTTCTAGCAATGTACATTCCGACTTTCAAAGGATTAAGATTTCTTATCGGATTTAACATAAATCCAGCCTTAAACCTAATTCGATGTATTCCATCTGGTGATTTCTTTCCAATTGCTTGAAAGTTATCATCGTAGTACGTTCTCTCTTTGCCATTTAAATAATAATAAAGAGCCGTCTGCATATAGGGCTTAATTTTTAAAGGGAGATTTCCCTTTCGGTAATAAGACCTAATTACCAACTGAAATCGTTGTTGATACCTTGAAAATTTGGGATTGTTATTTTGAGCAATCACCCTGGTTAACAAGCCTATTTTTCCAAGTCTAAAGGATCGAGAAATCATTGCTGTTTGGGTAACAAAATTTTTATTCCCACCAGAAGATAATTTATAACTAGATATTGCTATTCCCATTGAAACAGACCAGAACCGATCTAGTTTATAGGCCACAGAAAAATCATGGTAATTGAACCATTTTTTATTCGTAGAAGCTCTTATGCTATATATATTTAGATTACTGGCACTAAACCTATTGTTTAGCTTTTTTGAAAGAAGAACGGTATTCCAATAAGTGTTTTGTGACCTCGAATTATCCTGTCCAAAAAGGGGGTCTAAAAACAGAAAACTGATTAGAATAAAGACTAATTTTATGAGCTTCATCTTTTAATCCCTTTCACATTTTCAGAGACTTTTACAGCTGCTTTTTTACAGCCAGAAATTAACTCCAACTTAAAAGTAGACCCCACATCTTCAGGCTTCATTTCAAGGTAAAGGGTACTGGAAACCCCTACGGCATTTTTTTTGTCATTTACAAAAATTGCTGAAGAAGTACGTTTGGAGTTTATCCGGTATATTTTTTCTTCTCCCGTGTTGAGATTGGTTAGTTTCAATTTCACCAAAATTTCATCCAACATGGAGTAAGAAAATTTTGGTCTTACTATGATCCTTAAATAATCACTGCCGTTAAAATTAAACAGGAATTGATTTGTTTTTCTATTTAGCTCATAATAGTTACTTACCCTACCTGATTTAGTAAATTGAATATTTGATGAAGCGAGAACTTTTTTTGATTTTAAATCCTTCCACTGTGGTTTCGAAAATGGAGTATAATATGCTTTGACGTACACACGAGGCTCGGGCTGATATTTATAAATTTTATAGGTGTTTTTTCCAGGTTCCACTGGGATATCCAAACGATAATACTTGGTAGGCGCTCCTGGCAACTTCTGACTTTTAAATTTCAGATTCCCAACTGTAAGTGCAGGTACCTCATATATGTCGATATGTTTATTATTCTTAATTACCTTTATTTTAAATGGTTCTGATTTTAGCCCCTCCTCTACTCTTACCCTTACATTTAGGCTTATTACTCCTGGTCCGTTGACCTTATAAATTGTGGATGATTTTGAAGAAAGTGCATAATACTTATGCTCGTATTTTCCTTTTAAGGTTACTTTACTAACCTCTTTTACGGGATTTAAATCCACTTTCTTTTGAGCATTGCAGAAAATGCTGAAAATTAGCCCCAGACTAAGTATTAATACTCTGTTATTTAATAACATTTTGCCCTAATTTATTTTGGTGGTTGTCGTAAAGTATGATTGCTGTTATAAAAACGATAAGCAACAAGGTAAGACCAATTACAAGATTTAGATTGTATTCCAAATGTTCAAATAATTCGCCCTCTCCAGGATTGGGAAGCGGAACCGGATCCTTGGGGAGGCCATATTTATCCATTATCCGGTTGATATTCAAAAAGTTTATGAAAGGGACACCCTTTAGTGCAACCATTTCGAAAAGCACCCCTGTTCTATCTTTAAATTGATTCAATTTTGGGTCAAGAACTAATCCAGATGGGATGTTGTCATGATTATCACTGCTACCTAGGCTTGCTACTCCTCCCCCTATATTTATAAACAACGAGATTTCCTTTTCAAATTTATTTTCGTTGTCCTTTATAATTTCAATTCTTTTTAAAACATTATCTCTCAACGACGTACCGTTGATTAATGGAATATTATTTCTTTCTATTGCTATAATTGCCGCCTCCCTACCCGACGGAGTTAATGTTCGACCTATATCTTGATTAGCACCAATTGAAGCACCAACAACCTGAAATGACACCAAGCCTGCTTGGTACAGGTGGTTATGCATATCTAAATAGGTATAATTGGGGTCATTTGCCCCCCAAGAGGATGAGGTAACCGAACTTATAAAGGTAGTTTTTAACCCCAAGACCTCGGATGCCGCTAGATAAGCAATGTTAATAGCAGGAAACGAACCTGTTGCACAAACTGCTACGTGATCTCCTTTTTCAACACCACTTTCTTTTAATAGCTCAATAATTAGAGCTGCAAAATTTGGATTAGTGGTACTTAGTTTAATTGGTAAGGATCCTCTTCCAGAAGTTATTTCGGAATATCTGGTTCCAATTAGCCGAGTGCCATTAGGATCGTTAATATTGTCAATTGAAATTTCATTTAGAAAATTCTTTTGCTTAAGGTATTGCTGATATTTTAAGTTGAGCTCTGCTGCGGCTAGTTTTTCCTCGTAAAACTCTTGTTTGGTTAGTTGCTGAGTCTTTTCAACCAAGAAAATAGCCATAATTGATATAAGAGCTAACACAAGTAGGACCCATGTAGACCTAATGGAGATGTTTCGCATGATACGTCTAATAGAGGTTTGGAATAATTTCACCTCCCATACAAAGGATCACTAATAATCTAGCAATGGAGGAGATAATAATTAGCATTGAAATTGTTTTAACGAACCCTTGTTTAAGAGACCAGTGTGCCACTAAGCCTGGTACAACCCACCCTACTGCTGAGAACTCTAGCGTTGTATTTTGGCCATTTATGAACATAAAATGATGTGAAACCATGGAAAATATTGTTCCTACTAAAAGCGCAATCACCATCTGCCTTCGACCAAATAAAAACGTAAATTTTCCAATTAGCTTCAAAACAAAAAATGTAATTAAGGCAACCAACACCAACCCAACTAATCGGTCTGGAGTTCCTAATTGAAGTGCCACATATCCGGGAACTATAATTCCACCTGCAGCCATTCCAAAAGACTCCAAAAAGAATAATGACAAGGCTATACCAATCGTTACTGCTAATTCTATCATAGCGTTCTTTTTTGAGCAAAATATTCAGACATTTCTGCACCACCTGCTCCCATATTACCTACTGAAAATATCATTGAATTCGATGCAATAAATTCCATGATTTGATTAAACCTAACTTCTGGATCATAGGAAGAAATAACATGAACTTTATCCTCTAAAAACCCATGTTTTAAGGCTATAGACCGGGACAATTCAACATTATCTCCACAAATAATAAGTCCATCAAGCGCTACACTAGAAAATCCAGATAAAAGGGATATTGTCCTGTCTTTTCTGTCTTTTCTTCCGTTCAATAACAAATAACCAGCATCAAAATCTTCAATTGAACTTATATTCTTCCAAATCATTATACTAGACTCAATATCGTTTGCGGCTAAACCATTATAATAGACTATCTTCTTTTGTGAAACATCGATTTCATATTTACGCAAAACACCTTCATCGGGAACACTCTTTTTCATAGCCTCCAAGGCGACGGTTTTATCCACCCCTAGGTCTTCACAAATGTCCAAAGCCAGTGCCACATTGGACGCATGCTCTAAGTAGGTAAAGCCTTTCATATCCTGCTGGCTAACTTGCCCCAAATCGGAGAAATAAATCTCAGAATTCCTTTTCTTACTTTTTTCAGTTAACAAACCTCCAAACCTATCTTCTGCAGTATAAAGTTTTGAGTTTTTTGGTACCGTATTTGAAATGGCCTCAGCAACATTTTCCAATCTAGGTCCCATAACATCCAAATGATCCAACCTAATATTGGTAATAACCCCGTGGGTCGCTTTAATCATCTGATGTTCGGTAATTTTTTGATAAATGGGCTGTAACGCCATACATTCTATCAATAATACATCGTAATTATTTTTTGCACAGTACTTTACTATATCTAACTGTTCAAGAATATTTGCACCTGCTTTACGATGGATAGCTACTTCAGTACCATCACTTGAAACTAACCTCGGAAAAGTTCCAGTAACTTTTGTCAGGGTCTTGAGGCCTCCTGCTCGTAACCCCGCTCCCACCAATCTAGTAACACTGGACTTCCCTCTGGTTCCATTTACATGAATTCTAATTGGAATTTTTCTAAGATAAAATTGGTGTCTTTGGTACTCAAGTACCCCGTAAACCAAGAGGCTTACGGTAATTAAAACAATAAAAATTAGATTCACCATACTTTAAGATGGCTGCAAATCTAATATTTTATAAGTACTTGCTTTCTAACACGTTCATGTGGTGCATTACATGACCGGCCATTATATAGCATATTGCTTGTACACCAATTTTTACACCACTTGCTTTACCCATGTTATTCCATTGAGATTGGGAAAGGTTTTTAAACATGTGTAGGTTAGCTTGGCGTAAATGGTAAAACTCTTCGAGCAATTCCTCCATAGCTACATCATTAAATGGGGCATTAGCCACATAATCATCCTGCTCAAAACCTGGAAGCTCCTTTTCTTCACCGCGACTAAATGCCATTGCGCGATATCCAAATATCCTTTCTACATCATTGATATGTCCTACAACCTCCTTTATCGACCATTTTCCTTCGGCGTATGAGGTGGTGTATTCATTGGGAGCCACTCCACCCAACAATTCATCAAGGGCTTCGCTTTGTTCTTCCATTACTACAACAGGGTCCTTCTTCCCTATTAATCTTATATAACGGTGGTAGTACTCTGGTGCAACCGCCAACACCTCATCCAATAATGACATATGCTATTAAAAATCGAAGCGAAAAATAGGATTTTACAATAGGAATGGGGATTAATTATTGGTTATTTTTAGTCCAAACTTGTAATCAATCCGAGCAATAAAATGTTTGAAACAGAAAATAGACCACCATATCAATTTCGCTATCCTCTTACTGATAAATTGCTCGATATTTCTTGCCTTGCCCTTGCAATATCTTCCTGGTTATACCTATTCTATCACTATGGAAGTATACCTGCAAAAGTTCCTATGCATTTTAATGCCGCTGGCGAAATAACCCGATATGGTGTAAAAGCCGAACTTTTTATCCTAACGGTAGTTGCAACAGCCGTTGCAGGAGGATTGGTAGCGCTTGCGAAATATCCTCGCATATATAATTATCCGGTAGAGATAACAGCGAAAAATGCCCAGAAACAATATAATCTAGCAACTCGAATGGTTCGGGTTATGAATTTATTGGTGACCACTCTTTTGTGTTATGCCACATTTAGCACCATACAAATAAGCATATCCAACAAAAATAAATTATCCCCTATGGTTATTTACATATTGGTTGCAGCCGTTTTCGCATTGATTATAGGCTACCTAATCCTTGCGAACAAAAAGAACAAGGACTAAATAACTCGCTTTTCGATATAATCGGAGTTAAACAGACGAAGAGCACCCATGTACTTCATTTCAAACTCTACAAAATCGCCCACTTTATATTTTTTTGCCTCGTCCCCTAGTTCTATAACCAACATATCGGACGAAGCTCCTGAGATTGTCAAACCCTTTTCGACAGGCTTTACAAAGTCAGTAGAAAGGTCAAGCAGTCCTACATCCAAAATCATACGCTCTGCAGTTAACCCATATTCACTCTCATCAATTTCATAGGTTTCGCCTGAGGGATTGGCCTCCATGTTCCCTATGGGCACCTTAGGTTTTTCAGTAATTTCAATTACCTGAGCGTACAATTTAAATACATCGTTGTGCATTCCCTCAAAAGTGGTCCCGCCCACTAAATCAGCTCCAAAATAAAGGGTCTCTCCCACCCTAAAATGGTTAATCCCCTTAGGAAGGCGATTATTCATAAGTAAGGGCATTACAACAGATGTCCCTCCAGTTACCCATGGAATTTCCACATTAAATTTCGCTTCTAAGAGCTGTTTGTATAAAGACAACTGAATAAGCTTATCCTCTGAAGGCATTACCCCATACAAACAATTTAAATTCGCTCCCAATCCAGTTACTTTAATATGCGGCAATTCGAACACCTTTGAATAAAAGTCCAAAAGTCGTTCTCCCATAATTCCTTCGCGCAGATCCCCGAGCTCTATCATTATAATAATATGATGCGTCTTGCCCTGCTTTTTAGCTTCCTTGCTTATCTCTTTAATGGTAGTGTATGAGGAGTTTAAACTGGCGTCCGCATAGCGAACTACATCTTCTATGATTTCTTTGGCGGGAGGCTTAATATATACGGTTTCAATGGAGGGGTCTAACTCTTTTACCAATACCAAATTACTAAGGCGTGCATCACAAACCTCTTTTGGCTTGTGTTTCAGGACTTCCTTCATCAACAAGGTATTACCACATAACAACTTGGTAACTGGAGCCCATGAAATATTGCGCTCCTTGAATTTCTGGTCGAGAAACTTATAATTCTCTTCTAACTTTTTTGAGTCTAGGGTTACGTAGGCCATGTTACTTAATTAAACGAGGTATGTTATGAGGTAAACGCGTTAATAGTTCGTAATTTAATTGATCTGAAAATTTACTAAACGAAGCCACGGAGATCTGTTGGTCTCCTTCGCCACCTATCAAAGTTACTTCATCTCCTATCTTTACGGTTTCTAGGTTGTTAATGTTTACGGCTATGCAATTCATATTTACTATTCCTATCACACCAGCCCGTTTTCCATTAATAAGTACCCTACCGGTGTTAGAAAGGTTTCGAGAATATCCGTAACCATAGCCCACGGGGACCAATGCAATTTCGATGTTTTCACTAGCCTGGTATGAGGTACCATAGCCAATGAAATCTCCTTTTTCTACTTTTTTGAGGGACATTACAGAGGATTTCCATGAAATCACTCGCTTTAATGGGTCTTGCCCCAACTTTTTCTTTTTTGAGCTGTACTCGATAAAAATCTCTTCACTGGGCCAATACCCGTAATTCATAATGCCAAATCGAACCAAATCGAAATGCATATCTGGATATCTAAAGGCCGCAGCGGAACAGCAAGCATGTATTTGCTCAAATTGTAAATCTTGTTGTTGCAAGTATTTCAGATACTTTTTAAAAGCCCTCTTCTGTTTTTGAATTCGGAGATAATTGCTTATTGATTCAGCGCCTGCGAAATGCGTACAACATCCTACTAGTTCTATATACCCTGCATTTTTTTTAACAAATTCAACCACCTGTGGCAATTCTTCAACTTGAAATCCGGTTCTATTCATCCCCGTTTCCAACTCTAAATGAATTTTAGCAGGAATATTTAAACGCTTGGCTATTTGCACAGCTTTTTCTAGCCTTTTAAACTCAAAAACGAAAAACTCAACTCCTTTTTCTATGGCCCATTCTACCGCTGCATCACTTAGATATCCCATTACAAGAACAGTCGGATGGGCTTTACTTGCGGCATATACCTGCTCCGCCTCTTCGGCAGAATAAACCGAAAAATGATCTACCCCGGCCTTTTCAGCCATACTAACTATAGGCTTAATTCCATGGCCATATGCATTTCCCTTTGCCACAAAGCTCAATCTGGCATTTCCTTTCAATTGCTTTCTTAAGAAAGAAATGTTATTCGCCAAGGCCGTTTGGCTCAGTTCTATATAGGTGGAATTAAACATGAAGCTCTTTAAAGTAGTTGGTAAGTAGTTTTATTGTGGGATAAATAATCTCATCAGGAAAGTTATATCCCGGATTATGCAAGGGCTTTTGATTCTTTCCAGACCCTACTCCAAACATTAAGGTTGGAAAAAGCGGGGACAAATACCCAAAATCTTCTCCCCAAGTGTTGGGACCCGGCAATCTAGACATTTTTAAATCAATGTGTTGGGCTTGACTTTCCAATTGGGTTAACAAAACTTCGTGGGCTCCAGTTGCAGGAAAAATTTCCAATTCTTCGCAGGTAATATCTAGATCCTCCTCCCTAGCCAATTCCTCCGCCTTTTGCTTAAGGGCGTTTTTAAACGATTCGAATAACTGGTTATTTGCCGCGCGAATGGTTATGTGAATCTCTCCGTTTCCTGGGTTGGTACCATAAGCGGTATCTCCAACTCGAACACAAACAACTGTTCCGAATGCAAAGTCATTAGGTTTTGGGAACACGTTATTATCGTCTAACCAACTACTTAACTTAGAAATGGCTGCATTAGGGTTTTTACCATTCCAGGGTTCTGCAGCATGAGAACACAACCCTTTAAACCGAAAAACAAGGGTAGAAACTGCGGCAGAAAAAGTGTTGTGATTGGTTAAGATGGTCCCTAATTCGAAGCTGGGTAAATTATGAATGGCTGTTGCACTTTTAAACTCAATGGAATTAAAGGTTTCATCTTTGAGCACTTCCAACATCCCCATTCCCGTTTCTTCCGCAGGTTGAAAAAGCACGTATATCGGCTCGTTGATCCCGTTTGAAATAACACTAGAGCATAGCCCAACAGCAATTGCGGTATGTCCATCGTGGCCACAAAGGTGGGCTACTCCTTTGTTAACTGATTGGTAAGAAAGATCTGGGTTATCTTCTTGGATGGGAAGCGCATCAAAATCGGTTCTATACAAATGACCTGCAGCACCTATATCTCCCGTGCACTGTACTAAAATTCCCGTACCTGCAACTTTCCAAATTTTTACCGGATTAAACCCTTCTAGTACTTCAATAACCTTTTTTTGTGTTCCCTTTTCCTGAAAAGCAGTTTCTGGGTTTTGATGCAAGTGCCGCCGTAATTCTACTAATTGTTGTTCACCAATCATTTTTGTAACCTCATTTCTAGGTACTTGCTGGTAAAACCTAACTTTTCATACAAATGCCTTGCAGGGTTATCTGGTTCTACATGTAGTGCAACCGCTCCCTTAGCATGGTCGCAAGCTGCCTTCATTAGCTTTTTTCCTACTCCTTGCCCTCTAAAAGCTTTATCTACGGCAATGTAGACCAATATATTTTCTGGGATATATCCGCCCATTCCAGTTTCGTTCATTATTACTACTCCTGCGAGTTTATTATGCTCATCGTGTGCTAGGGTTACAAAACCACCAATTCCGGATTTTAGAGCAAAATCATAACACATTTTTATTTGATCCACCGGATCGCCATATTCTTCTAAATGTTTGTGTAAAAAGGAGCAAATTGTCTCTCTATCAAAAACGGGATGTGCTCCGCTATCCCGTGTAATTATGCTTATATCCATGTCGCTTAAAATATGTAGAAATAGCGTAAAAAATTACTAATGAGGTGGTAAGTCCAAACAAATTAGGATCTAGATCGTAGGGCATTGATACCCCAGAAATCTCCAATGCCAGCGTACATACTCCTCCCCCTATCATAGCTCCTATAGCGGCGTTTGGATGATGATTCTTTCCAAAAAAACCACCCAATAATGGAACTAACAAACCACTAACCATAAAGGCATAAGATAGTAGCATTAGATCTAAAACATTGGTCATAAATCCTGCAAAAACCATCGCAGTTCCACCTACCAAAAAGGTAATAGCACGATTCCATACCATAGATAAATCGCCACCACCTTTTTTGTTAGGTTCTATCAAATCGGAAACGATATTACCAGAAGCAGCCATTAAACAAGAATCGGCGGTTGACATAATAGCAGAGAAATAAGCCGACATAATCAAACCCAATAGTCCAACGGGAAAAACGGTCTTAAGTAATACCGGCAATCCTGTTTCGGCATCGGGCTGTCCGCTCTCTAACAAAGGAAGTTCTATTTGATTTTCTAGCCAAGCAACTTTGGCAATCACCCCCAGCAAAGTGCCCAAAAAAGCCATTACCGGCCATTCGAAAAACCCTGCTATAAACCATGCCTTCTTGGCCTCTTGGGCAGATTTACTTGCATAAATCCTTTGGTATAATGTCATACCAACAAACCAAATCGGGATAATAGTAATGGCCCAATTAATTAGTTGCGACCAGCTTACATTATCCAACCGCATGGTGGAAGGATCTAATTCAGAATACAATCGATCCCAACCACCAATGAAATCTATTGAAAGTGGTATTCCAATGAAAATTAACCCGGCAAGTAGCAGTATCCACTGAACGGTATCGGTATAAATCACCGCCTTTAATCCGCCCATTACGGTATACACCACGGCAACGCCTCCCATTAGCCAAAGGGCTTGATCCAATGAAAGAATATCGAAGGTACCTGAAGCTAATTTAGCACCAGCCAGAATTTGACTGGATGTAAACCCCCAATATCCAATGGCAGAAATTACTGCAGCCACCATGGCCACTTTTCCATTGTATAAGAATTTAAAAAGCTGAGGAAAGGTTAGAAACTTGTGCTGGGCAGATAGCTGGTAAACCTTTGGAACGAGGTAAACTCCACTTAGAATAGCTCCGATTAATCCCGTAAACAACATCCAGGAGCCTGATAAGCCTATCAAAAAACCTAATCCTCCTAATCCTATGCTAAATCCACCTCCTACATCGGTAGCCACTACCGACAAGCCGATATGCCATCTCCCCATACTCCGCCCACCGACGTAGTAGTCATCTTTAGCTTTGCTGGAGCGCATAAAAAAAGCTCCAAAAGCAAGCATGGCAAGAAAATAGAATATGAAAATTATTAGGTCGAGGGTGTGCATGATGGCACACAAAGCTAACAGATTAAGAACTTTTATCTAAATCTCTAAGGCATGAAAGCCTGTAATACCAACCCTTTTTATAATTAATTGACATTTTAATACAAAGCTTCTGAAAAGCCTCATCAAGGTTTTGGTTAGGGTATTTATAATCGCGTAATGCATGGATAAATTTCATGGTGTGGAAAAGATCAAATTTTTGGAAAAACCTCTTAACTCTTTGATCTTCACATGCAGTATTTTGTTGAATAACTTCCCAATCCTTCTTCCACCCAAACAATGCATCTAAATGATTCAATTCTTCTTGATACTTTAGTTTTCCTCCGAATAAAGTACTGTCCACCCAATTTTTAAGAACGTCAAAAATCGCACTGTGGTAGGTATCCAAAACCTTTCCTTGCTTTACTTCCTCCATAGCTCTTCCTGTGCCAAAAGGAACTCGAGTACTTATCCTAGCGCTGGGATATACCGTTGTTTCAAAACACTCGGAAAACCCACCCAGATGCATGAGTTTGTTTAGAAAATAAAAATCCTCACCAGCCTTTTTGGTGTTCATCCCTCCCTGCTTCACATAAGCCGTCAACCTGCAAGCCATAGAACTTCCTACCGTATGAAAAGCGTAGGGATGCCCCATAAACCTTAAGTGTTGCCGGTACAGCCGCAGATGTGACTCGTACGCTGCAATTGGCGGTTCTATATTCTCTGATGGAGCTACCGGATGTTCAAAATTTATACTGCAGGCCGGAGTGTCTTTGTTCTTAGAAAAATGCCTAATTATTTCCTGAGTGTAATTTTCATTTACGCGACAATCTCCATCCAAACACGCCAAAATACAGTCGGTGTGATTTATTGCTGTGCAATGGTCCACAACGGTATCCATCAGTATTTTTCTAGCCAGTCCTACCCCGCCTTCCTTATCGCTAAACACCGAATGGATTACATTTAATGGGTAGTGTAACTGTTTGGAAAGCCCTTGTAGGGCCTCGTATTGGCTGGCATTAAATAACTGCGCTTCCTGGTCGGATTCTAACGAATTTAAATGCACCCAAACCTCGAATTCTCCTTCGTTTGAAGCGAGATCCATCAGTGCTTTTTCCAATTCTGTTTCGTGGTAGGCTGGAATACAAATGTAAAGGGGAGCAGCTTTCTTGCTTGTGACTTTCACCTCCCCTATTCGACCTCTTTTATCGAGGTATTTTTTTACGGATAAAGTCGCTTTAGATCCCAAACCCCTAATTCGGTTTCAGTCATTACCATTCTATCGTGCAAACGGCTAGCGCGCCCTTGCCAAAACTCTATTTTATTGGGGTTAATAATATAACCTCCCCAATGTGGTGGTCTTGGAACATCCTTCCCATCATATTGCAAACGAAGAGTTTCGAGCTTTTTCTCTAAAACTTCTCTTTCTTCGAGGGTTTGACTCTGATTAGAGGCCCATGCTCCCAATTGCGATTCTCTTGGCCGGGATGCAAAATATTCGTCGCTTACTTTTTCCGATGTTTTACTGATTACACCCTGAATTCGGACTTGGCGCTCAAGTTCGGGCCAAAAAAACAAGCAGGACACTTTAGCATCCTTTGCGAACTCTTTTCCTTTTTGGCTATTGTAGTTGGTATAAAAAATAAATCCATCCTTAGAAAAGCCTCGCAAAAGCACTACCCTGCTACTCGGGAACCCATCAATACCATTACTCGACACGATCATAGCATTAGGTTCTTTTGCATTTTTAATCGCATCGGCTAACCATTCCTCAAAAAGAGGAAAAGGAGTTTTTGGCACATCGGATTCTTCGAGTGCGTCTTTGGTATAGTTGGTTCGTATGTCTTTAATCTTTTCTTTTACGCTCATTTTACAGGCATTTTGCTTGTATAAACAACAAAGCTACAATAAGGTTAATACCTACAAGGCCGAATAAAATGAAATTATCTCTAGACCTGAGCTACCAAACCCCAAAAGAATGGGCAAACGTTGTATTGAGCGATTTTGATGCTTTTCTGCAAGACCACGCAGATTGCGAAAGAAAGGCCAGCTCCATGGCCATGTCATTGGTCGCTAAAGCGCCAGACAAAACAAAAATAATTCCTGGGCTAATTGATACCGCCTTAGAAGAGTTAGAGCATTTTCAGATGGTTTACCAAGTTATGGAGAAAAGAGGTGTTATGCTACCTCGGGAAATGGAAAAGGACATGTACATCCATGATTTGGTTGCGAAATGCAGGCACGGCGCAGAGGAACGTTTTTTAGATCGATTATTGCTAGGATCCATTATTGAGTGTAGAGGCGCTGAACGATTTAGACTGGTAGCCGAAGCATTGGAACCCGGCGAATTAAAGGACTTTTACAAAATGCTTTGGACCTCTGAGGCAAAACATGGGAACATCTATGTAAAATTTGCATTAGAATATTATGAGGAGCAGGAAGTTTTTAATAGACTTGAGGAGCTGAACCAAGCCGAAGGCGAAATTTGTGCTCAACTTAAATGGCGTCCAGCACTTCATTAATTATGGACATAGAAATAAAACTAGATACCAATATTGCTCCGGGCGCCGGTAAAATTTTAATCTCCGAACCCTTTTTAGAGGATCCATTCTTTAAGAGAAGTGTGGTTTTGCTATGCAGACACTCGCTTGCTGAAGGTAGCTTTGGGCTGGTATTAAACCGTTTTTTGGATGTGGAAATAAACGAAGTAATTACCAATTTCCCTGCTTTTGGCGGTAGAGTTGGAATGGGAGGCCCAGTAGAACCCTCCAGCTTATTCTACCTACATACCCAGGGTGATGTAATTGAGGATTCCCTGCATGTTTTTGATAATGTTTACCTCGGAGGTGACTTTGAGAAAGTAAAAGAGCTGCTAAATCTTGGAATAATGACCAAAAAAGACGTGCGTTTTTTTATTGGATATTCGGGGTGGGCCAAAGACCAACTCCAGCATGAACTGGATGAAAAATCTTGGCTAGTTGCCGAAACATCGTCAAAAGCCGTAATGGAATCTTCGGATAAAAATTTATGGGAAAAAGCCCTAAAAGATCTGGGTGACGACTTTGGCTTTCTTGCTAACTTTCCTGAGGATCCTTCTCTAAACTAATTCGCTCCTCCACCTGCTGGTTCAAAGCCTCAAGAAGCTGATCGGCAACCTTGTGAAAATAGCGCTTGCTTTTATATCGATTAACCCATTGTATCCCTTTAACGCCATTGGTTAAAAAGACCTCATCAGCATTCATTAGCCTTTGGTGGGTTAAACCGCATTCAAAAACCTTAAATCCTAAATCAATCGCCGCGTTTATCACGTGCATCCTCATGGTTCCTGCTACGCAACCTTCGTTTAATGCTGGGGTGTAAATAACATTTCCACTTACCGTAAAAATATTACTACTAGTACTTTCCACAATATTGCCCTTTTCATTCAAAATCAACGATTCATCCAGTCCCCTCTCTCTGGCGTCAATTCCAGATAAAACATAAAGCTGACTGTTAATGAGCTTAAGACCCGACAGCGCGTTTATTTGTTTCTTGAAATCGTGATAGGTGTCTACTGCCAATCCCTGGGGATTTAGTGAAAATCCTTCACCTGGAGTATTTTCAACGGTAAGTAAATAGCTTAATTGATTGTCCTCTGGGGTATATCCTAGGCCAGGATTTCGAAAAACTGCCAAACGAACGCGAGCATCACTATAAATGTCGTTCTTTTCTATTAGCTGATCAATGTGCTGAACAATACGTTCGACGTTGAAATAAGAAGCCGTTTCGATTTTTAATTTCTCTAGACCATAAAACAAGCGGTTAAAATGAACGTCGATATCCCATGCCTTTTTTTTAATCACTCTAAACGATTCAAAAAGACCGTCACCATAGAGAAAAGCACGATTATCCGACTTAATTACAGCATTGGATTGCAGTAAATAATTTCCGTTAAATACAAGGTATTGTTCCGCTGGTTTATCCATGAAGTATGGGTTGGATATTTTTTACAAAGTTAGTGTTCGCTTCTATCAAAATGCCTTTTATCCCATGCTTTTTAGCAGGAATTATATCTCTTTCCTTATCGCCTATCATCCAGCTGATTTCTGTTTGGATATTGAATTTGGCAATGGCCTTTTCAAAAAGCAAATCTCCGGGCTTACGGCATAAGCACTTCGAAAAGTCAGGATGATGAGGGCAATAGAAGATTTCCTCAATTTTTATTCCCAGGCTAGCAGCTTTTTCAAAGATTAAATTGTTGAGGGTTAGCACATCTTTTTTCTGGTAAAGTCCTTTTGCAATTCCACTTTGATTCGTAATCACAACAAATTGAAACCCTTGCTGAGCAAGTTGCTGCATGCCTTCCCAGAAACCATCTACCCATTTAAAATCGCTGGGTAAAAATGTATGTTTCCCCCTTTCCTGGTTAATTACTCCATCTCTATCTAATAGAACGAATTTCCCCATTTTAACTAGCTATATATTCCGAAATAGATTTAAAAAACTGTGGGAGAATCCTAAAATCCAGGAAAATGGTAAAAAGGATACCGAATATAGCCCCATAGAAATGGGCGTCATGTGCAATTCTTCCACCTTCTCGCTTGTCCATAAAATACTCGTAGGCCAGATAAAGCCCTCCAAAAATAAAAGCTGGGATAGGAATGGGAATAAAGAAAAGATAGATGCTGTTTAATGGCTGGAACAAGACAAAGGAAAAAAGGACTGCACTCACAACTCCACTCGCTCCTACCGCATGGTAAGAGGGATTATCTCTATGTTTTGCAAACCCTTTTACCGATGAAAAAATGGCCGCGCCTATTAGAAGCAAGTAGAACCATAGTTCCCCAATAGCCCCCTTTAAACCTAAAAACATGCTCAATACATATTTTCCAAAGGTGTAGAACACAAAAAGATTAATCAACAAATGTCCTATAGATCTATGTACCAAAACATGACTTAAAAAACGGTACCACTGCTGGTTTTCAACGATGTAATAGGGAGAGAAACTTAACTTATGAATAAGCTCGGGCTTGCGTAAGGCTAAAAAAGAAACGACAGCTATAACGGCAATTAATACCAAAAACATCTTTTTATTTTTCCGCAAGAAACGAAATATCCACGTGGTTGGGGTTTTAGGCTTGAACAATTTAATGAGCAAAGTCAGAATGATTTTATTAAATCCATCAATTGGAAATAATCTGCTAGTTCGTAGTTTGCAGACCCAAGACCATGCCCCATACGTCGCCTAAAATATCGCTGATTACCGTTAATTATAATGGTGAAGAAGATAGCTTGGAGTTTATAGCATCCCTCCAAAAAAGCACGCTCCGTGATTGGGAGTTATTTGTGGTAGATAATGCATCCCACAGAAGCCCATGCCGAATTGGGGAAATCCAAGATGATAGAATTCAACTTATTGCGCTGAGCGAGAACAAGGGTTTTGCAGGAGGAAACAACGTGGCAGTACCTAAGTGTTCTGCTCCCTATCTGTTTTTCGTAAACAATGACACCATTCTTACTCCCGATTGTTTGGAAATCCTCCATGATACGGCAGAAGAAATTGAAAATCTGGGGGCATTAAGCCCCAAGTTTCATTATTACCACCAACAAAATTTGATAGAGTTTGCCGGTTGCACGCAGATAAACAGAATAACCGCCCGAAATACAGCCTTGCACAACAGAGAAATTGATAACGGGGTGAAAGGATTAATTGAAACTCATTACGCACACGGTGCGGGAATGCTAATACCAAAAAAGGTAATAGAAACTGTTGGCACCATGCACGAGGCCTTCTTTTTATACTATGAGGAGATGGACTGGTGCGAGCGAATAAGAAAAGCTGGATACCAAATATATTGCCAACGCGACGCGCTTATTTACCATAAAGAATCAGCCTCGGTTGGAAAACTTAATCCCCTTAAAACCTATTACCTGAATAGAAACCGTATATTGTTTATGAACCGAAACTTTCCCTACCCCTCTAACTTTCCCTTTCTCCTGTTTTTGATATTTATATCCATACCCACAAACTTTTTTCGTTTTCTAGTGAAAGGAGAAATAGACCATTTAAAGGCCTACTTGAAGGGAATATACTGGCACATTAATTCAAAATCTACCATTTAATGTGCGGAATAGCTGGATATATTGATTTTTCTAAAACACTGGGCGAAGACCATCTTAAACCCATGTGCGACGCCCTTACCCATAGAGGTCCAGATGCCGAGGGCAGAACTGTTCACCTCCATCCTAATGCCCACATAGGTTTGGGACACCGAAGACTTTCCATTTTGGATTTAAGTGCCGAGGGAATTCAGCCCATGGAAAAAAATGGTATCTCCATTGTTTTTAACGGGGAGATATACAATTTCAATGAAATTAAAACGGAATTAGAGTCTTACGGAGCAAAATTTAAATCGAGAACCGATACAGAAGTAATAATTGAAGCCTACCGAGAATGGGGCATGTCTTGCCTTACTAAGTTTAAGGGAATGTTTGCCTTTGCATTGTACGACGAGCGCAAGGAAAAGGTGTATGTGGTTAGGGATCGCGTTGGAGTAAAACCATTGTTTGTTTATCACAAGGGGCAGCACATCCTTTTTGGGAGCGAACTAAAATGTTTTCATGAAAGTCCGGTTTTTGAGAAGGAACTGGACCACACCGCGCTATCACTTTTCTTAAAATTAAGCTACATCCCTACTCCCTACTGCATTTTTAAGCACACCCAAAAAGTAAAACCCGGGCATATACTCGAGATAAATCTCAATAAGCAAAGCATAGTAGAAAAGAAATATTGGGATGTTGTAGATGCCTACAATGCACCGCCACTCGATTTATCTTACGCAGAAGCCGTTGATGAACTAGAAAGGCTATTGCGCAAAAATTTCATGTACCGCATGGTTGCCGATGTTCCTGTAGGAGTCTTTTTAAGTGGAGGCTACGATTCTGCCGCGGTTGCATCCATTATTCAAGATCAAACAAGTAGTCCAATTAAAACCTTTACGGTTGGATTTAACGAAGTAGATTTCGACGAGGCTAAGGATGCAGAGAAAATAGCTAAACACATTGGAAGTGAGCACTATACACTCACTTGCACTCCAGAAAACGCCTCCGACATTTTTCATAAAATACCTCAGGTATACGACGAACCGTTTGCAGATAATTCCGTAGTGCCAACTATGTTGGTATCTAAATTTGCCAAACAAGAAGTAAAGGTTGCATTGAGTGGAGATGGGGGCGACGAAATTTTTGGTGGTTACAATAAATTTAAACAGGCTTTAGATTTCACCCAGCGCTATCCTCACTTGCTACAAACGGTATTGGGAAAAGCCATGTCCCTAATAGATCCAGAATCCCTTCCCATTTTGCGGAATACCCATAATTTTTCCTCTCGTTATGAGAAGATGATAAACATTTGGATGTCGCATAGCCCCTTTGTTGCCTTAAAGAATATTTCCTATTACATAACCGATGAGGAGGTTAAAAAAATCCTCAATGTACCCTTTGATTCCCCTACAACATTTTTCGATATCGAAGGGAAACTAGCCCCTCACAACGACTATTTAAACAAGTTGTTAGCCATAGATTACAAGACATTTTTAATGGATAATAACATGGTTAAAATAGATCGGGCTTCCATGTCGGTGGGATTAGAGGGACGAGAGCCCTTTTTAGACCAGGAAATTATTGAGTTTGCCGCGCGACTACCTTCGCATTACAAAATCAGGTCGGGGTACACCAAGTCTATGTTAAAACATGTAACCCACCGATATATAGACCCTGCATTAATGGACCGCCCGAAAAAACCATTTATTGCCCCCTTAAAAGAATGGTTTAAGGATGACATGCGTGGATTGATGATGGATTATATCAACAAGGAAACTTTAGACCAACAAGAGATATTCAATACCAAGGAAGTATTGGCGATGCGAGATAAATATTTGCAAGACCGAGGAGTTGGACATCAAAAAGTGTGGAACATCCTCCTTTTCCAATTATGGTATAAGGCGTATATGTAGTGTAGGAAAATCTCCAATATAGACCTAAATAATAAACTACATGGAACTTATTAAATCATCCCAAACAATATTAGGTTCTTGCATAATTTCACCGTCGGGATCAATAACTATATAGCTAGGAAAACCAATTGTTAAAAGAAATTCGTCCATAAAATTCGGGAAAAAATCTTTATCGAAATTCAATAATTTTTTATTTGTTCTTATATCTCCATATTCATCTATATCAACAAAAAACAAAGGTCCGTTGTAACCTCGCTCGTTAAAAATTTCCCTTAGTCTGTAACGCTCCATATAATTTTCAGGTGAAACAAATAAGACCAATCCCTTTTTTTCAATCTCCTTCTTGTATTCCAAGATTTCTGGCAATTTTTCCTTACACGGTTTACAAAAAGTCGCCGTTTTAACAACAATAATTTTTTTTCCAAAATATCGTGATAATCTGATTAAACCATCCTTATTAATAGTGTAAACGACGTTGGAATCAAGAAAATTTGCAGGTATTTTTTCAGGTAAAGAAAAATTAAATTTAACTGGTTTAATTTGGTCTCTGTAATCTAACGGCAAATCAGAATATCTGGGATTTATTAAAAACAGAGAACATCCTGTGAAGACAAATAAAAAAAAGAGTAGCACCATAAGTACTACTCTGTTAAACGTAAAATCGGCCACCTTAGAAATCAAATTTTTCGGTAAACGTTAAAATTAAGTAACCGTTGTCAATTCTAGCCTCTGCATTTACACTCCGGTCATCATCAATATCCCTTCCGTTGTCTGCTACAAGGGTGCTATCTAGATCACCGATAAGCGGTTTAGTAGGTTTTTTCTTACCACACCATCTCATAAATTCGCACCTAAAACCAACTCCTCCTCTGCATCTTTTAGCTCTGCTTCCGATTGATACAGTAACACAAAGTCCAAAACCATCTCTGTGCTCAGCAACGGGATCATCCTCACCTTCAAAAATAACCTGGTCTTCAGTGTTGTTTATTTTAAATTTAACCTGACCCGCAGGATTACCGTTAAAGTAGATTTCATTCTCACCAGATGCCAATCTGATTTCAGAAGAATATCCCAACATGGCTGACAATTCCATAGGAATTGAAAATTCTTCTTCGTAAAAAGGTATTGGAGTAGTCCCATTTACTATCCCCATTGGTTTTGTTGTTTCAATTAACTCATTTCTTGACTTTTCACAAGAGAATAAGATAACAATCAATAGCGGTAAGCATATAACTAACTTTTCAATTTTCATTATTTAAATTTTGTTTGTTTAATAAATTGGTTCATGCTGGCCAGCGATGGCAAAAAAAAAAAAAAAATGAAATATTTAATATTTATTTTCAATTAAATTGAAGTTACATGAAAGAATAGTTAAAAGATAATATGTATGGATTGATTATATCAACAAGGAAACCTTAGACCAACAAGAGATATTCAATACCAGGGAAGTATTGGCGATGCGGGACAAATATTTGCAAGACCGAGGAGTTGGACATCAAAAAGTGTGGAACATCCTCCTTTTCCAATTGTGGTATAGGGCGTATATGTAGCAATAAAAAAACCGCTTAACGGAGTTGTTAAGCGGTTTCTGAATTATCAAATCATTTCTCCTAATGCGAAATAATTGGATCTGCATTACCATCGGGGTCGCCAATTACAGAACCTGATGTAGTTGGATTTCCTCCTGTAATAAGCAATACACCCGCGGCGTGAGGAGCGGCCATTGAAGTACCACTAATGGTATTGTAGCCTCCATTTTTCCAAGTGGAGTTCACTGAAACTCCAGGGGCACAATAGTCTACCGGAGGATTGCCGTAATTAGAAAAACTAGCCCAAACATCCGAGCTATTCATTGCTGAAATCGTATATACATTTTGATGATTTACTCTAGCTGGTGAGCTATTGTTAGCATCTCTAGATTCGTTTCCAGCGGCTAGTGCAAACAATATTCCTTGAGACGCCGCATTTCTTACTGCATCATCTAAAGCTTGAGAAGTTGGACCGCCCAAACTCATATTTGCAACATCACCCGGAGATGCAGCACTTGCAACATAATTTACACCAGCTATAACACCAGAGTACGATCCGCTACCTCTAGAATCCAGGACCTTAACACCTACAACCGTAGCATTAGCAGCAACGCCAACTACTCCAATATTGTTATCAATGGCAGCAACAGTTCCTGCACAGTGAGTACCGTGTCCATTTCCATCGTCGGCGTTTTTCGAATCCTTACCAGAACTGATAAAAGTTCTGCTTCGTGCAACGTCTACATTTAAATCTGGATGATCTAAATCCACTCCAGAATCTAAAATCCAAACGGTTTTACCCGTAGCATCCACTGCACCTCCTACTCTCGTAATACCATAGGGAGTGCTTTGCGAGGAAGATCCTCCGTCATCTCCACCACCTTTACCTTTTCCAGGAGGAGGCGCTAACATAATAACGCGATCGGGCTCGATAAACTTAACTCGCTGGTCCCCTTGAATCTTTTCAAGGTCTCCTTTAGAGCTGCGAATAACCGTAGCATCAATCGCCTTTGCCATGGCGTTGAGAACAGTAACATTTTTAGCACCCATTTGCTTAAACAGATCGGAACTAATTTCCATAGCCATCTGCTCTTGCTCAACTGCAGACTTTCTTAAGGCTGCACTCTCGAAGGTTCCATCTTCAAATACAACAATGTATTGATCGGGAATCATCGCTCCGTTTTCAGAGTTGCTCTGAATGGATTTGCTTTGGTCTAACTGAGTTTGCTTTTCAGTACTTAAATCCTCCTTAGAACAAGAGGTCATAAATCCTGAAAAGAAAACTCCCAAAGACCAGGTGGCCAGTAATAATGACTTTCTTTTCATGTATTAAGTTTTTTGTACCCCCGATTTTAATTTAATTCATGGATAAGCGGTTTTATAGCTGGATAAATAAGTTAAAACAAGGGATAAACGTTATTAATTGAAGGGTAAGATACATTTTCTAAAAGATAAATCCACGAGGTTAATTGATGAGTAGTATTTGGGTAGATTTTAATATCCATCAATAAAAATTGAAGAAAACCGTAGGATTTTAGCCCCGAATCTTTGTGAAATGAAATTTCTTATTGCTTTTGTGGCACTTTTGGTCATTTCGTGGTGCGCAGGCACGGCAAAAGGTTTTTACTTGGATAAAAACACCCTTTTCTATTTAAGCTGTGGGCAAATTACCTTCTACTTTCTCGTATTGAGGATAGAGCGCTTTCTTATAAACAAGGTGATAAAACGATAAAGTTTGAGCCAAAAAAAAATCGCTAAACCTAAAGAGACTTAGATTTAGCGATTTTAGGAGTAGCGAGAGAGAGACTTGTTACCGCTGATTCTGGTGTTTACGCTAAAGGAATAAAACGGGCACACTCAACAACCCAGACAGGCGGCGGATCTGTGATGCTCTCTTTTGATTCTTTCGAGTATGATTCGGGAGATGTTTTTGCATCCTCAGCAAATCAACAAGTATTTGAAATTCAGACTCCAGGCAAGTACCTTTTAAAAGCGGGTTGTAAAATAAATAGCCATCTTGGGTCAAGCAGATTGGCCCTTCGCAAAAACGGGGTGATTATAGCCGAAGATGAGAAGTCTACGAGTGAAGGACTTGCAGCTCCGTCCAGAAACATTTCAAACCTTGTTTCAACGGTTATATACCTGGATGCCGGAGATCAAATTTCAGTTTTGCATACATCCAATCTTGCAGCCACAACCCTTTTAGCAAATCCTCATACCTTCCTTATTGTCGAAAGCATGGAGACGCTGGCTCCTGAGCAGGAAACTTACAGCCTAAATGCAGCTACTGAATATTCCTTCCATGGTGTTTATGCGGATGTTAATGTGAACGTAGGAGGTCCAGTGGGAAGCTCTGGCCATGGGATCATTGTTTATAAAACAACGGGCTCAGGATGGGGGTTTGCCGAGAGCTATCAAGTTAATGGTCGCGGTACTAACCTTCTTGGCTTAACCATGGGTAACAGGGTTTTGTTGTTTCAAGGTATGTTCAAATTTAATCCAGCTGTTCAAACCTAGTTAAATGTTACGCCTAGCGTGCCCTTGTATTTAGATCTGAATGGTAAGCCAAGTAAAACCCTCCAACGGATCCAGCTAGAGTGAAAAGGTTTATTGGATCCAATTTGGGAAACAACGTATTTTATTTTAACCCTGTCAGTTCATTCACGATACTATAATGCCTGTTTATCTCGGAAATATCAATCAGAACGGTAACTCAGCTTTGAGGTACAACAATGACTTTGGCAACTTTGAATTTGATGTTGACAACGAAGTTGATCCGAGACGACTCGCCAGGTCGGTAAACGGCATTCTGACTAACCGTGGCAAGCAATCGTTAAACCCGGATGATCCTGAGATCCTTATTGCTGAACTTTCACTTCTAAAAAAGGAGTTCATTTTCTCAGCCGTGGAATTTCGAATGACTGGAGTTTTAAAGGCCCACGACTATGCCGGAGATTATGGATCCTTTGTATTCAGAGCCGGCCCTATCACCATAACCCATAATCCCACCACGGATCAACAAAGAAACTTCGAGTGGCTTGTCCGAGTAACTGGAGAGCAAAAGCAAACTGCGAATCAATCGCTTTTGCGTATTATGTATTCAGTGGTTTTAAACGTGGATCTTGTAAATCCCCAAAGGCGTGTTTTAGAGTGTTTCCAAGAACTTCTCATTGTTCCTGACGATCCATTTGCTCATGAGTTTTACGCGCGAGCTATCCACCCTATTCAAACCGACAACCATTCTTTGTTGTTCAAAAATGTTGCAGCGCATATTTTCTAAACCACTTTTTTCGCTTTTCCCAATAACCCAAAAAGCCCCGACCGATAGGACGGAACTAGGAATGGGTTTTTTATGGTTTAAATTGCTTTCATGATTCTCGGTAGATCTGATTTAATCAATTAGAAATAATTAGATTCCTATAAATTAAACTTCTTGCATTGAGTCATTAAAACACATTTGCTTTTTAAAGGATTCAAATATAGAATACCGTGAAGATTATTGAAATTATAAAAATGAACAACTCACTTAATCAGAAATCGAAATATAGTTTAATGTTGTTTTTTTTTGTTTACCGTTGTAGCCACAACTAAAACCAGTTTTATAACATGAAAAAAGTTCTGTTTTTTGTTTCAACCGTGTTTGCTTTTCAAGCATGTAAAAAAGTTGACCTAGAGAGATCTACAGTCTCAAACTCCCTTCAATCTGTGAATTACGGGGTGGTCCACAATGAATACATGGATAACCTGTTAAATTTCCAGGCGGATACGACCATTACTTCATTTAGCGACAAGAAAGATTATGTAATTGACTTTCACACATCTTACTCTTCTCAAAGCAGTCTTAGCGCTTCTGATCAAAATGACGTAAATAGTTCATTGAATGATTCAAAGGATTACCTGGATCTTCAAAAATTTATTGATCAAGCAGTGTATGGAGAAGGATCATTTACCAATAATTATTCCGGAAGTTATTTTAAACTTTATTCAGAATTACTTACTGATTCTAAAATTTCAACTTTGCTAGCAACCAAAATGATTGAAATAGGAAAACTAGCAAAACAAAATCTAGATGGGACCCTGCCTGATGATGCTCTTTATAATTCACTTAAGTTAATGCAAGAAGAAGTGAAAATAACTGGAATTACAATAGATCAAGGTGAGCTGGCATACTTGCAATCTGTGTTGGATATCGGTGTATCATCTTATGAGTGGTGGAGTGTAAACAGCTCAGAGATTTCAAATCACTACAAGGTTGCTCCTTGGATAATTGCAGACCTAATCGGAGCTGGCTTTAGTGGTGGAATAGCCCTTCTTGTACAACCAGACGGGGATATTAACTGGAAGGCCGTTTTAGCCGCTGGATTAGGTGGTGCTATTGCATCATCTACAGGAGGTGCATTGAGGATTGCAAGATATTTATTCGGATGAGAATTTTAATATTTGTTATCACGATAATTGGCATTCCGTGTGGTATGTTAGCATTAAACTGGGTTTCAATTTCTGAAGCAGTATACATAGGAATTGCAATTCTTGTAGGCGCAATTGTATCAAATCTATACTTATTGAAGAAGAAGTAAACTTGTCTATACAACCGAAACTGATCACCTTTTGATAACTACATCTGGGTGATCAGTTATTTTAACCACAGTTATATTCGGTTATATTATTTAGCGTCGATAATTCGTAATAATCAAAGCCACGGCGCATCCTTGAATTGTTCAATAGCCATATTTTGAATTCGCTTTGCATAGATTTCTGTTTGACTTACAGAATGATGCCGATTCTGTTCCTTTAGTAATTCAAGACTAACACCCTTGGCCAAGAGTTCTGAATTTCCAGTAGGTTTTAATGAATACAACTTCAATCGATCTGGCAATTCACAAGCGGCCTTAGCTTTGTTGAATCATGTGTTTATCCTAGTAATTGCAATTTGCTTCTTCCCTGGTTTAAGATCTCGGCTAATTAGTAGATAGTCTTTAGGATAAGCCCTTAATATCGGTGTAAGTAATTCAATCAACTGTGTACTAAGGGTAACGGATTTAGATTTTCGGTCTTTAGCCTGAGATCCTTTTATGTAAATAATGTCGGATCCAAGGTCAAAATCCCCAATAGTGAGTCGCACAATTTCTTGTGGTCGAATAAAGCAATGATAAACTAGGAGCACAACGATAAACAACTGAGGATCATTCTCTTTCACCCAGTTGGCTAATGTTCTTTTTTGATAATCATTCCAGAGAATAATTTCGCTTTGTTGCATTGGTAATGATTTCAGCCTTGCAAATGGATTGTCCTTTATAACATCTCTCTCGATAGCATCTTCAAATAAGGTTTTGATGAAACCTAATTGAAGGTTGTAAGTCTTGGCGCTCCATCCCCTTTTTTGGTGGGTTCCTCTCAAATATTGTATTGCATGCGATTTGGTAAATTGGGTTGTATAGATCTTTTCAAACGCATTTCGTTTAAGCCATCCTTTAAGGTGCTGCAGGGCATTTCTAAAAGACAAATAACCCCTATGAGTGCAATAGTTTTTTTTTCGCTCCAGGGCCAATTCAAGGGATTCTATTACAATCTCTTTTTTTGCCTTTTGTTTTGGTGCCTGGTTAATGATCTTACCTTCTTTCAAAAGCTTGTTTATGCTTTTAACCAATTTAGCCAAAGCAGCATACCGTTCCTCGGCATTTAAGGAGTTTGGAACGTATTCGCGTTTGCGAACTAGCTTATTGAGTTTTGAATCGTAAGTGTAGAAATATGCAAACCAGCGTTGTGAAAGGTCGCCTTTTGCATCGTAGATTTTAGCTATTTTGTAGAGCTTGAAATGGGCCATTTGTCGCAGTTTGTCGCAACGGGCCGTTTTTTTGTCGCAAATGAAGGGTAAAAAATGCTGAAACCTTTTTGGGAGTTGGGTTTCAGCATTTTGACAGTAGCGAGAGAGAGACTTGAACTCTCGACCTCAGGATTATGAATCCTGCGCTCTAACCAGCTGAGCTACCTCGCCATTTTTCGAGGCGCAAAGGTACACTTTTTTCGTACCTACCAAAAAATATTTTTTCTTTTTTCTCGCTTCTTATACTGTGAAAAGCTATTTATTTTAATATATTTAGCCGCATTAGAGAATCTGTCTATGGAGAAAATAGAAATGGAATTTATGGTCCGAAGCTCCACCTCGGTCCTTTACGATATGCTTTCTACCCCATCGGGACTTTCAGAGTGGTTTGCCGATGATGTAAATATTAAAGATGACATCTACACTTTTATGTGGGATGGAAGTGAAGAGGAAGCTAGATTATTAAAGAAAAAGAAAGGCGAATACATTCGCTTTCATTGGCTGGATCACGATGATGAAGATACCTACCTAGAAATGCGAATTAAAGTTGATCCAATGACCAATGAAGTTGCGGTAATTGTTACCGATTTCGCCGATGAAGACGACATTGAAGAGACCAAAGAGCTTTGGGAAAGTCAAATTGGAGAACTTACCCATCGACTTGGGGTATAGCTTTAGCGAAAACAATGTATTTTTGGGCACCTAAATCAGGTGCCTTTTTTTTTATGCAAAATTTTGTCTCTTCGAATTATACAGTTGGAATACTTGGTGGTGGTCAGTTAGGAAGAATGTTAATTCAATCTGCCATTAGCTTCGACCTCAATATTCATATTCTAGATCCCAACCCCGAAGCCCCCGCTTCAAAATATGCCCATCAGTTTCAATGCGGCGATTTTAGGGATTACAATGCGGTGGTAGAATTTGGAAAGTACTGCGATTTAATTACCGTTGAAATTGAAGATGTTAATACCGATGCACTGCGAACACTGAAAAAGCAAGGCAAAGTGGTACATCCCGATCCTGATGTATTAGATTTAATCAGGGACAAGGGTAATCAAAAGGAATTTTACGCCGAGAAAGGACTTCCCACCGCTCCATTCAAACTATACCCTTCCACCAAAGAAATAATAGGCGATATAAATAGAGGAGAAATAGCACCTCCTTTTGTTCAAAAACTAAGAACCGGTGGATATGATGGTAAAGGAGTGCAAATCGTTAAGGACACCCGGGAGTTAACCGAGTTACTCCAAGGACCTTGCTTAATTGAACAGATTGCAAATATTGACAAGGAGCTTGCTGTAATTGTAGCGGGAAGCGATCACAATAACGAAATTACCTGCTTTCCTCCGGTAGAAATGCTTTTCGACCCGAAGGCCAACTTAGTTGAATTTTTATCCTCCCCTGCTGATATTGACGCCGAAACGGCCAAAGAAGCGCAGGAAATTGCTGTCCATTTATACAAGGAAATGAACATGCGCGGATTATTAGCGGTGGAATTATTCCTGAATAAAGATGGAAGTATTTGGATAAACGAAGTTGCTCCAAGACCTCATAATAGTGGTCACCATAGTATAGAAGGAAATTTAACCTCTCAATTTGAGCAGCACCTTAGATCTATATTAAACGCACCCCTAGGAAATACAGCAATAAAAAAACCTTCGGTTATGGTTAATTTATTAGGGGCCGATGGAGAAAAAGGACCCGTTTTATACGAAGGATTAGACGAAATCATGGAGCTTCCTGGGGTATACCCACACCTTTATGGGAAAAAAGAAGTTTCTCCGTTCCGTAAAATGGGACATGTAAGTTGCGTTGCCGAAACAAGAGAACAAGCAATAGCACTTGGAAGAGAAGTGAAAGAAAAAATTAAAGTAGTAGCTAAAAAATAAGCGATGGTAGGAATTATAATGGGAAGCGATAGTGACCTTCCGGTAATGAAGGCAGCATGTGAAATGCTGGAAGAACTTAAAGTTCCCTACGAAATAGATGTTGTTTCTGCGCACCGAACACCTGAAAAAATGTACGATTATGCTTCAAAAGCGCACGAAAGAGGTTTAAAGGTGATTGTTGCTGGTGCTGGTGGTGCAGCGCACCTACCAGGCATGGTGGCTAGTTTAAGTCCCCTACCCGTTATTGGTGTTCCCGTTAAATCTTCGAATTCTATAGACGGATGGGATTCGGTTTTAAGCATCCTACAAATGCCTGGTGGGGTACCCGTTGCAACGGTAGCTCTTAATGGCGCAAAAAACGCGGGTATATTGGCCGCCCAAATTGTATCGGCTGGAGACCAGGAATTGCAAAAAAGAATTATCGAATACAAGAAAGGGCTGAAATCTTCCGTTGAAAAGAAATCAGAAAAGGTAAAAACGAACTACCATCCATGATAAACCCCTTACTTATAGTTGGGTTCGCAGTATTATTAGGCTTTTCGCCAAAGGATAATCCAAACAAAAAAACCGTGGAGCGAATTGGCGTGGCTACGCATGTTGTGGAGAACTCTATCGTATACAGAGAAGAACTGTCCAAATCTTTCAAAGACCAAACTATAACCGTAAATGCGATTTATAAATCGGGAGAACGCGTTTTCGGGGTAAAGGAAATTTCATGGGACGCCAATGGCCCCAAAAATTACAAGTATACCAATCAGCAAAAAGGGTACAGCGAGGGAATTACAAAATTAAGTTCAACCAAATACTCAGTTTTCACCACTTCAGGGGATAAGAAAAAAGAAAGTACACTCGAAATTGACGGAACTGTGGTTTTCGATGAGTATTTAGTTGCTTGGACTCAGAATAATTTGAAGGCAATTACAGCTGGAGAAGAACCTGAAATTAAAATTATTGTCCCAAGACGACTAGACTACTACAGCTTTATTGCAAAGGGAAAAATTGAAAAGTCTGGGGATTACGCTATTGAAATTGTTGCTGACAACTTCATTCTTCGTCAAATTGTGCAACCTATAAAGTTGAGGTTTAACGCGAAACAAGAATTGCTTAGCATTAAAGCAATGAGCTATATCCACCCAGTTGAAGAAGATCTTCAACCCATTTTGGTAAAATATCAATAAATCCAAACAAGCACCTTGTTCAATAAACTAAGCATACTGACATTTAGGGCGTTTTTTGGACCATTTCTTGCCACCTTTTTCCTTACCCTGTTCATTTTGGTGATGCAGTTTGTGTGGAAATACATAGACGATTTAATGGGGAAAGGACTGGAATTTACCGTGGTAGCAGAACTATTACTCTATGCCACTGCAAACCTGGTAACCCTTGCCCTACCCTTAGGAATACTTTTGGCTTCCATTATGACCTTTGGGAACATGGCTGAGAAATATGAGTTGGTTGCACTTAAGTCATCTGGGTTATCGCTATTTAGAATTATGCGTCCCATGCTTATTCTGGTGTGTATACTAACGCTTAGCGCATTTCTATTTTCGAATTATGCATCGCCAGTAGCCAACCTAAAATTTAAGACCTTATTGTGGGATGTTACAGAGCAAAAGCCTGCCTTAGAGCTCAAGGACAACATATTTTATAACGGAATTGAAGGCTATAGTATTCGAGTTAAATCTAAGGATAACGAAACAGGGCAATTAAATGATGTACTGATTTACGACCACAGAGAAGAAAACAAGGGGAATACCTATGTTATTAGAGCGGAATACGGCTTTATGAGTAAATCGGCAAATGGTCAGCTATTACTGCTTACCCTCTACAATGGCGATAGTTATGAGGAAGTAGCTAAAAACCCGAGGATGGTTAGTAATTTCCCACACGTTCGAAATAATTTCAAAAAACAAATTATCTCCTTTGACCTAAGTGGATTTAACCTTACCAGATCCGATGAAAATCTGTTCAAGCAAGGTTATCAAATGCTTAATTACAGGCAGCTAGAGCATGTTGCTGACTCCTTAGACCAAGTTAAGGAGCGAAAAATTGAAAGTTACCTTGGGTATCTTGAGCGCTCTATTTGTTTAACCGCAGATAGTGCCGTTTTAAAGGAACCTACTAGTCCTGCTACCTTTGGTCATTTGTACGATAGTGATGTTAACAACATCATTATCATGGCTCAAAACCAAATCAGAAATGCAAAAGCCTACGCGCAGCGAACTGATTACGAAGATGAAACAAGACAAAAAACAATAAACCGGTACCGCGTTGAAAAAACGAGAAAAGTATCGCTTTCTCTTGCATGTATTATTTTGTTCTTCATTGGTGGACCATTGGGAGCCATTATAAAAAAAGGTGGAATGGGAATGCCAGTGGTGTTTGCAGTCATCTTTTTCTTGGTATTCCACGTCTTATCTATGAGTGGAGAAAAAATGGCCATTGCAAACGTAGTTTCTGTGCATACAGGAATGTTTCTAAGTTACTTTGTATTGGTGCCCATCGCAATCTTTGTGACGATAAAAGCCAACCAAGATTCGGCACTTTTCGATGCGGCTAGTTACCAGAAACTACTGTCCAAAATCCCCCTAATAAAGAAAACAGTTAAATGAGGATATTACAGTTAACCGTCAAACCACCCTACCCTGCTGTTGATGGCGGTTGCATTGCAATAAAGAACTTTTCTGATATCATTTTGGAAGGCGGACACGAATTAAAAATTCTAAGTCTAGCTACCCATAAACACCCCTTTGTTCCCGAAGAAATTCCTGCTGATTTTAGAGAAAAAACCGATATCGAAGCGGTTTATGTGAAGACTGAAATCAATTTCATCGATGCATTCTCCAGCTTTATTACCATGGATTCTTACAATATATCCAGGTTTTACTCAGTAGATTTCGATGCCTTACTGGAGGAAACCCTTCTGGGTGCAGAATATGATATAGTGCAGTTAGAAAGTCTTTTTATGACGCCCTATATTTCCACCATTCGCAGGAACTCACAGGCAAAAGTGCTTTTACGATCGCATAATTTCGAGCATTCTATTTGGGAGCAAATCGCTGCAAGAGAAGATGTTAGATTTAAGCGATGGTATTTGAAGTTTTTGGCCAGCAGGCTAAAAAACTATGAATTAGAAATAATGGACTCCTTGGATGGAGTTATTGCCATTTCTACTGCGGATGAAAAACGATATAAAAATTTAAAGACCAAGCGACCCGTTTCTTGTATCCCATTTGGAATAGAAATCGACGATTACCCCTTCGATACCGAGGTGAATAAAATTCCAAAATTATTTCATCTGGGCGCCATGGATTGGCAGCCGAATATCGATGGAATTCACTGGTTCCTCAAGCAGGTTTGGCCCGATCTGTCCATAAATCAACCCCAAGCGGAACTGCATTTAGGTGGAAGAGCTATGAACATTGAGGAGTTTAAGGGGTACGGATCTCGAGTTTTCCTTGAGGGAGAAGTGGAGTCCGCTACAGATTTTATGCTCAGTAACGACATCATGGTGGTTCCCCTGCATACGGGTGGAGGTATCAGAATTAAAATTCTAGAGGGCATGGCCATGGGGAAAACTGTGGTTTCCACAAGTATTGGTGCTGAAGGTATACACGCTAATGATGGCGAAGAGATATTTATTGCCAATTCTGCCAATGAATTTGTTGACATCCTGAATAAACTGTTAACCGATAGAGAAAAAGTGAGGGAAGTTGGAATTAATGCGCGCAGTTTCGTTCAGCGAAATTTCAACAAATCTGTTTTGCGAGAACGCTACGAAAGCTTTTGTATCGATTTAACAAGGAAAACCACCGTAAGCTAACTACCTTTGTAAAAGTTTGGAAACCAATTCGTATAAAGCTGGTTTTTAGATTCAATAAAATTTACCATGAGTAATATTAAACTTGATAGCATCGAAGATGCATTAGCAGATATAAAAGCCGGAAAAATTATCATTGTTGTTGATGATGAGGATAGAGAAAATGAAGGCGATTTTTTAGTTGCCGCAGAATTTGTTACCCCAGAGGTAATCAATTTCATGGCTAAACACGGTAGAGGACTTATTTGTGCGCCTCTTGTTGAGGACCGTTGCGACGAATTGGGTTTAGACCTGATGGTACAAAGCAACAACGCAGCATACGAAACTCCATTTACCGTTTCTGTTGATTTAATTGCCGACGATACCAGCACTGGAATTTCGGCTTCAGATAGAGCTAAAACAGTACAAGCATTAATTGATCCAGAAACTAAACCAAGTCAGCTTGGAAAACCGGGTCACATTTTCCCGCTAAGAGCCAAAAAAGGAGGGGTTTTAAGGAGAGCTGGACATACGGAAGCGGCAATAGACTTTGCAAGGTTAGCTGGACTTAAGCCAGCTGGAGTTATCGTTGAAATAATGAATGAAGACGGTAGCATGGCTCGATTACCAGAATTAAGAACTATTGCGGACAAGTTTGATATGAAACTTGTTTCTATCGAAGACCTCATTACATACAGATTGGCCAAAGAATCGCTAATCGAAAGACAGGTAACCATTAAAATGCCAACCGAATGGGGGGATTTTAATTTAACTGCCTACAAGCAAACTACCAACGGTCAAGAACATTTAGCACTGCATAAAGGCGAATGGACTAAAGACGAAAAGGTATTGGTACGCGTTCACTCCTCTTGTGTAACCGGAGATATTTTTGGCTCTTGCCGCTGCGATTGTGGTAAACAACTGCAAAAATCCATGGAAATGGTAGAAAAAGAAGGCAAGGGACTTATTGTTTATATGAACCAAGAAGGCCGTGGAATTGGGTTGCTCAATAAATTAAAAGCCTACAAGCTTCAAGAAGAGGGATTAGATACCGTAGAAGCCAATTTAAAGCTGGGCTTTAAAATGGATCAGCGCGATTACGGAATTGGTGCACAAATTATCCGTGATATGGGGGTTCAGAAAATGAGGCTAATGAGCAACAACCCAACCAAAAGAATTGGTTTAGTAGGTTACGGACTGGAAATTGTAGAAAATGTAGCTCTTGAGGTTGAAGCCAATGAGCACAACCGTTTTTACCTAGAAACCAAAAGAGAAAAAATGGGCCATTCTCTAAAGTTGGGGAATAAGTAGTTAGAAGTCAGGAGTTAAGCGTTAGGGGTTGTACCCTGATTAGCGTTGATTATTCACCAGTATACCAGATAACCGGAAATTTTGATCGATGGGATCCACCTTCGAAATAACAAATTCAATTATTAATTTATGCTGGCTAATAGGACCATTGAGAACTACTAACCATTCAACTACTGACTATTCAACAATTGACCATTCAACAATTGACTATTCAACTACTGACTATTCAACTATTGACCATTGACCACTAACCACTAACCACTCCCCCTTAAAATCAGCGCCTTTTGTAACCAAAAATCATTTGTTTTTTCTTTTCAATCTGAATTTGAACTTGGACCACACCTCTTTTAGGTTATCGAATTCTGTACTGTAGGCCACACCAACTCCTTGAATAAAAGGAAACAAGTTACTACCGGCATAGGTATTATCGGCAGTTTCGTTAAAGGCTTTTAAGCGAACTTTACCATCCTTAGTTAGCGCATACTCGGCCGAGAAATCACCTATCAACCCGTTGGGATTACTCGTTGTTTTATCGGTTACCCCAAGGTTACTGCTAATGGTCATACGCTCATTTAAAACCTGGGTTGACAAACTAACAGCCACTTCCCTGCTGGTTACCTGATCTCCAGGTCGAATATTTACCCCCATATTAAAATCGGAGGAGATTTTTGAAAATATATTGCTCAACTGGTTTGATAAAAGCTCTGATGTTGGTGTTCCAATATCAGATCCCAAACGAGACGTTTCAGATCCTGCTACCGCATTTAATGGTTTTACAAAACGGTTTAGCATCAAAAGGGAAAACACCTGTCGGTTCATTTCCTGCTCGTTATTCACCACAGATTTCACCTGACCACGAACGAAATCATCCGCATTTGGAAGCAAAATATCGAACTCGATATTGGGGTTTACTAGCCTATCTGTAAGTTTCATTTGCAGAACAACAGGTTCACGACGTTTAAACCTTTCGTCGGGTGTGGGCATAATATCATACAAGGGTGCTCGAACCACGTATTCGGCTTTTAAATCCAATATTGCCTCATAAGGATCTCCATACCAGTTTATGGTACTTCCCTGTTGAATATTAAATTTCTTATTAATCAAATTTTCCAGCGTAAATAGGTAATCTCCGTCCGACACCATATAGGTTCCATACATTTCGAAATTACTTTGCGCATCGATATCCATGGTGATATTTCCACTTCCCGTTGCAGAAATCACATCACCAACCGTTTCATCAAAAATCAGGTTAACCTGAGCATTTGGATTTACATCCAACTTAAAATTCAGACTTAATCCAGATAAATCCACTGCCTTATCTTCATCCCTTTCGTCCTCTGGGGAAACAAACTCAACATATTCCAAGTCTTCTAACTCTTCCGCTTCGTCGAGAGGAATATTTATAACGGTACCTTTTTCTGGACTAACCGACACCTCAATCGCTGTATTAGCAGCATACCCGGAAATACCAATTGTACCGGTAACGAGTGCCTTTCCAAAAAAGGTAGAATTATCGAAACGCTGCGTATTAAGCGCAAGGTTATTTTTTAGATCGGCAAAGAAATCGTAGTTCCAATTGGTAAAATTATCGTGGAATACCGTACCGGTTAACTTTGCGGTTCTGTTATTGTCGTCCTTAACGGTAATATAATTCACCCCTATATAATCGGGTTTTACAACAATTTCATCAGTGAAACCATAACCACATTGCAGGTACGGGATAAACGCATATCCATTTTTAATCATCATTTTCCCTGCAATTTCAGGATGGTCTAGACTACCCTCTATTTTTAAGTTACCAAATGCCTTTCCTCTTATCCGCGTTACATCTTCGGTAAATTGATTGTTCAAAAAAGCTAGATCAAACTTATTGAAGTCTACATTTAAATTAAGGGGTGCCTCTAAATCTGTGTAGTAATAACCGTAAAACCTGGCTGCACCACCCCCAGTTTGATTTATGGCCCCATCAAATCCCACTTGGCCTAGGTCGTCTTTCTGAGTCGTTTTAACCTTAATGTTTCCAACATCCTTTCCATTCATCCACAACCTATCGATAGTTAGGTCGGAGACCAGAACAAGCGAATCTTGCTTTTTATCGAATTGGAAATTACCGTTGGCGACCCCTTTAAATTCGGGAATATCGTCGCCAAATAGATTGAAATTACTGAGCTCAAAATTCTTAAGATCCAAGTTGAAACTCGACCTTTCTAATTTGGAGGCAAACACACCAGTAAAATTCAACTCCTGGGTATTATTTAAAAAAGCTAAGTTATTGAAGTACAAACCAGTACTATCCCAATAGGTGCGAATCTGACTACCTAAAGTCCATTGCTCATTACGAATAACAGCCGAAGAGGGTAACCAGTCTACCCTCCCCTTATTTTTACCCTCAATTTCAATCAAGCCACTTAACTGGGCATTGGTTACACCTGGATTATCCCAGGTAAGAGAAGCTTGAAAGTTGTCTGAAACTCCTTTTAGAGAGAAATCCAATTCACCTAAAGCCACTTTAGGCCCCAGTTGCACATCTTCTGAATTGACCCATAAATCTGTTACAGGACCATTTTTAGAACCTTCGGTGATAAGCTTTTGAAACACATTTTCGCCGTAGGATATATTTTGGCAAACCGCATTAAATCCAACTTTATTCCCATAGCTACGGTAGTATCCCAGCAGCTGAAAATTACCTTCGAAATTAAAGTCTCGATTAAGTACACCAGAGAGCAGTTCTGCATTGGTTAAATAGCATTCAATGGTAAAATCCTGACTAGGTCCTGTCCGTTGCTTTCGTTTAGGTTCGGTAAAATATATGGCGCTTATATCCGCTAGTGTTTCATTTAAGTCATCTACCAAAGTTTCTGGGTACACCTCGCCAACAAGTTTAAGAGAACCAACCGTTGAGCTAATGTTTATCTCTCGTTGAGGTACATTTCTGGTGTATAACTCAATATTTCCTAGGTAAAACTCTTTGTACTTATTACAGTAGGAGATATTTCTGGCCTTTGCGGTTCCAGTAAAATTGGAAAATTCATTTCCCTTGGCATTAATATCCACCCTACCCGTAAATGCGCCCTCTATGGTATCGCTAAGCCAATTTAAGGCCGATAAATTAACCTGGTATAGATCCGCTGTAAAGTCGTAGAGCGGAAGCTTTTTTCTAAAATCCACCAACCCTTTAAAATTGATATTAAGATTGGGATCCAGGGAGTTAAACTCTCCATTAAAGCGCCTATCTCGGAACTTCCCGTCAAGTTGAAGGTCGCGGTATTTATATTCTTTTACTGTGAGTTGTTTTACCCTCCCCTTTACATTTGCATCCAGTGTTTCTTGGGTAAGACCTACTCCATTAACCGTTAGCTGGGCTGTTAATTTCCCTAGAGTTTTATTGTTGAAATAGGCCCCTAAATCAAATTCCTTTGACCTTAATTCTCCGCTGTACTTAACAATTTCTGATTCACTATTTAGGGATAAATCTGAATCTAAGTTTCCTATCTCTGATTGTAGCCTTCCGTAAGCCACAAAATCGTGAATAAATCCGCTAAAAGATCCTCCAAATTCAATTTTACCCAGGGATGCTATGTTTTCTGGAATGATACTTCCCTTTTCATTTACCAATATTGAAACGGATTTCAAGTCTCTGTAATCGGTTACAATCTGATCGATTTCGAAATCGATATAGGTTTGTTCAATATCCGGCAAACCGTAAGTATAGAATTTACCTTTAAACACAGATTTTTGCCCCCAGGAAAATTTCATGTCGTCTCCGGTAAGCTCTGAAATAGGCCCTTTTATGTTTCCAGAAATGGTAAATTGATTATATAACTTTTTAAAGGAGGGTACAAACACCGTCAGATCAGATGGTATTACCGTAGAGGGTTTCAGACTCCCCTCCAAAACAACTTTATTATTAAAGTCTGAAAAATCGGCAGCACTATTGTATTTAAACTTGAGATCTCCCTGAATTAATGAAGATTTAGATCTAAGGGTAAAATCTTCGAAATACATTGCGTGGTTGGTGTAGGCGTAAACCCCTTGATATCGCTCTAGATAAAGGCCTTGAGGTTCAATAGCATGAAGGGTATCGATATTCAAACGAAGCGAGTCACCCCACAATCCAAACTCACTAATCGCGGCATTTATTTCCTTAACGTGCAGGTTAGAATAATCTATATCATCAATTAAAGTGTCTCTGGCGCCAGTCAGATAAAACTTCCCCCCCATTAATTGAACACCATCTATTAGCATTTTAAAGCTTGTAGAATCCGAACTTTCGCCGCCTTCGATCTTCTCTAAAACACGATCTAAATTCGTTAGACTATCATTTTCGGGTGTATGTATTCTAAAAAGGAAATTATTTAACTCCGAATTCCCTAACACCAATTCGTTCTCCAAAGAAATAAATGATCGATAGGAAGTACTAACAAAATCAGAGTACAATAGCGTGTCGCCCCTGAGGTCTTTTACCATTAATCCCGAAAGTTTTATGGTATTTGGGAAACGAACCGTTAAAGACCTAATATTAATATCTATTCCCGTTTCTTTCTTAAGGTAATTTGCTGCTAAATTTGCAGTGAAAGTTTGAAAGCGATCTACATAAAACAGAAGAAAGGCCAGTGTAATCAGTAAACTGATTAATACCGCCAAAGCGATTCCTATTTTTTTGAGTTGTTTTATGGCCTTTAAATTCTTTGCAAATGTAATGATAACGAATAAAGACAAGGTTTACATATTAGGAATAGAATCTTCGTGCGACGAAACTTCGGTTGCAGTTTTGCGAGGAAACAAAATGTTGAGCAATGTTATATGTACTCAGGAGGTGCATGCCAACTACGGAGGGGTAGTTCCGGAGCTAGCGAGCAGAGCACATATGAAAAACATTGTTCCAGTGGTTGATGAGGCTTTAAAGAAAGCTGGCATTAACAAAGAAGAGTTATCGGCAATTGCTTTTACAAGAGGACCTGGATTAATGGGAGCCCTTCTGGTAGGTGTCTCTTTTGCAAAATCATTGGCGCTAGGTCTGGATATCCCTCTTATCGAGGTAAACCACATGGAGGCTCACATTCTTGCCCATTTCATAGAGATGGAGGGTAGATCTATCCCGGAGTGTCCATTTATATGTTTAACGGTTTCTGGGGGACATACTCAAATTGTTAAAGTGAATAGTCCTCTTAGTTTTGAAATATTAGGGGAAACGTTAGATGATGCTGCAGGTGAAGCTTTTGACAAGGGGGCCAAGTTAATGGGCCTACCCTACCCAGGTGGTCCGCATATCGACAAGCAAGCAAGAGAAGGTAACCCCTTAAAATATGAATTTACCAAACCCTCGGTACCTGGATATAACTACAGCTTTAGTGGATTAAAAACTGCCCTTCTTTATTTCTTGGAGGACGGTATGAAGCAAAATCCAAACTTTATTCAAGAGCATATCAACGACATTTGCGCATCATACCAGCACGTTATTGTAGATTATTTGCTAGACAAGGTAAAGGCAGTTTTAAAGGCCGAAAACATCAACCGTTTGGCAATTGCCGGAGGTGTCTCGGCCAATTCCTATTTGAGAAATGCACTTAAATCTTTGGCCGAGGAAAATGGTATGGAATTATATATTCCTGAATTTCAATTTTGCACAGACAACGGTGCTATGATTGCGATGGCCGGTTATTTTAAGTACCAAAATAAAATCTTTAGTAACCAGGCAGTTACCCCTAAAAACAGGATGGCATTGCAAAAATAATCTGCGTTAAAAGTCAAATTTTAGTTTAGATTAGCCTTGTAAATAGTGAAATATGAGGCTATCTAAAATATTTATCCTTCTACTCACGTTCGTCACTCTCTCTTGTGATAATTGTGTGCAAAAAGAGATAAAAGTATATCTAAACTTTGTCGACGCCAACAACCAGGAGGTTCAAACGAATTTCGATCGGGTATATGGATTAGGTGGAAAGGGAAACTGGAACTTATCCTCTACCGGTTACATCCCGCTAAGCTTGAGTGCCGATTCCACCCTGTTTTTATTTGAAAGAGGGGCACAAGTAGATACCCTTTTAATTACGTACGAAAGACACATTAGAGAAACAGCAAGCATAAACGAAGGCTACTGTATGCGCTTAATCTCTGAGCGACTAAAGCAATCTAGTTTCGATGTAACCTGTGTGCAGTTTGGTAGCGGCGTGATGAATTCTTGCGGTTCTCATAACTACGAAATAACCCTGCGCTATGAATAAGTTTTTAATCTGCCTACTTATAGGGTTTCAGGCACATTTTATTATGGCCCAGGAAACCAACCCTACTCCCCAACAATATGGTCCAATGGGGTATTCTAGCGATGAATACCCTTCGGTTCAGGTCGGAGTAGATTTAAATGGAATGGCTTTGATGTCGATTTTTGCAGCTGCTGCGGATTCTACCATACACCGTTTCAGACCAACGGCTAAAATAATTTGGCGTCCAACAGGAGTGCTATTCCTAGAGTCTATGATTGGCTACGAATCGGCCAAATACAAGCAAAAGCTAAGAAACGTAAACAACTATAGAAGCGCCGGAACTTTTTTAAAGTTTGCGTTTGGTGTCCAGACCAAAAGTCAAACCATGTCTTTCGGAATTGGATACTTCTATTCTTCTTTCAATCAAACAGGAATAGCAACCTTTGGAGGAGAATATTTTCAACCCGGTGAGTTTGATATAGAGAATAGGCTGATATCCAATGGAACCTACATTCGGATTTCATCCAAAATTCCATTGAGCGATAGAATGCGACTCGAAATTGAACTCGATTTTAGCGCTGGACGATTATGGAGTAAAAAGAAAGGACCGTTTTTCAACCAAGCATATTTAGTTCCTGGAGTTGGAAAGGTTATTTCGAACGGTATAGATTACGGGGCTTTTACACCATTTTTCAACTTGCTATATAGACTTTAATTAAAGCTAAATGACTTTAATTTGCCGCAATGAAATCTAAGCAAGCTATAATTTCTGCCCTGCGCGAACATATAACTGAAGAAAGGGCCGCTAGAATACATGAAGTGATTCAATTGCGGACCAAGTTTGTAAGAGTCGCAGTTGAGGATATACAACAAGACAGAAATGCAGGAGCCGTTATTAGATCTTGCGACTGTTTTGGGATTCAGCGAGTTTCGGTGATTGAAAACAAGTACAACGCCAAAGTTGCCAACAGTATTTCAAAAGGATCGGATAAATGGGTAGATGTAGACCGCTTCGATTCCGACGAAGAGGATAACACGGTGGCCTGTATAAAGCATCTAAAATCTGAGGGATTTCATGTGGTAGCCACCTCTCCCCATAACCACACGGTAGAATTGCCAGATTTTGAAATTACCAAGCCTACAGCCTTTTTGTTTGGTACTGAAATCCACGGTTTGAGTGAAACTGCCCTTAATCTGGCCGATGAGCGCTTGCGCATCCCCATTTATGGCTTTACGGAGAGCTTTAATATATCGGTATCTGCCGCTTTAGTTTTACAACAAAGCGTTGCCAAATTGCATCGCTCAAAGCTTCCTTGGCAATTAAGCGAGGAAGAAAAACTAGATCTTGAAATAAAGTGGATTACCTCATCCATTGGGAAAACTGGAAAGGGAATCCTTAAAAAGATTTTAGATGAAAAGCCTTAACCCAAAAAAGGAAGACCTTTTATTGTGGTTCTGTTTCTTCGCACTATTGTTTGGACCCGCATTTGCTTTATTTAGTGAGTATAGCTACAATTTAGAAGCTAATCCAGATATTTTAAGCTATTTAAAACTAGCGGAATTAGATTTTAATGATTCTCCGGTTCGACGTTACCGATTTATTATTCCGTTTTTATCCGGTGGACTGCACATTTTGCTTACTCCTTTAAAAACGATTCAACCATGGGATTTCCCCGGACCCAACTTTACTTTGGGGCTCTCCTTTCTTATAGTTAACTGCAGCATTATGGCTTTATCCTGCCTGGTGCTTCTAAAATGGCTTAGAGTTCAAGGACTTAATTTTTGGATTGCACTTATAGCTCCCCTTCTTGTTTTGGGTAGCAGATGGACTCCTTATTTCGCGGGGTTACCATTGGTTGACAGCCTCTATTTTTTGGTAATATGTTCCTTTCTTTACGCCTTTGCAACAGGTAACAAGCGACTTTTTATACTCTGCCTTTTATTAGGGCCTATTGCAAAGGAATCCTTCGTCCTTTTTATACCACTATTCTTTTTGTTCTGTCCCTTAAGCCTAATTCAACTATGTTTTTGGTTAATGATTTCGGGATTATTTAATTTTTCACTTCGCTACGGAATTGATTTAATGGCAGGACTAGACCCGCTAGAAAGTTACGTTGCCGACGGAAATCACATTCAACATATCCCAGGCTCCTTAACACGACTATTTAGCTTCCATGGCTTATACGAGTTATGGTCGGTTGCGGGATTTTTCAACTTGCTTTTGGCTTTAGCTCTGATTAAAAAATACAGATCAAAATTCCCTGCGTTTAGATGGGATATTATGGTATTTATAGGGATAATATTTAGTCATGCCATTCTATCTGGAGAGCTAGCGCGGATGTTGTATTTACTCCTACCCATTTTTGCCTATTACATGTCATTCATCCTATCCTCTCTATTTGAGGTTGAAATCACTCGGCCTAGTGATTCTTTGGAATTTTGATATGAAATACGGAACCTTTTCCCAATTCAGAGTCTACCCAAAGGGTACCATTGTGTAGATCAACTATTTTTTTGCAATTCGCCAAACCTATACCAGATCCTGAATATTCTGTTTCCAGATTAAGACGATTAAATACCCCAAAAATCTTCTCCTGATCTTCCTTTGCTATCCCTATACCATTGTCAGCAATCGAAATAATATGAAAATCGGAGGTAGAATGATTTTCCAATTTCACCAAAGGATCAACCCCTGCCCCAGTAAATTTAATGGCGTTGTGAATAAGGTTTTGCAGTAATTGCCTTAACTCTGTTTCAAAGCCTTCCACCACGGGCAGTTCATCAAAAACCACCTGAGCATGCGAAATTTCCATTCGCTCCTTAAGATCCTCCACTATGGCTTTACAAATTAGCGTTAGGTTTACCTGGGATTTTTCTTTCTTCGAGGTTCCGATTAAAGCATAATCTAAGATGTCTTCCACTAACCTTTTCATACGGTGAACCGAAGTATCTACCGCATTGAAAGCTTGCTGTACCAAGGGGGACATTTCCTCTCCTTCCTCCTTAAGTAGATTTATCCAACCAATAACTGAATTCATTGGGCTTTTTAGATCGTGGGATACCATGTAGGTAAACTGCTCCATCTCCTTGTTTTTATGCTCTAATTTCTGGCTTCTTTGCTCCAAAAGTCTCTTCGCAACGCTAAGCTCCGTGATATTTTCAGTTGTTAACATCACGTGTTCATGATCGATAGGAACAGCTTCCAAATACCACGTTTTCCGCTCCACCTTATCATCTCCATAATCCATTTCTCCGATTATAACGGTCTCACCCGTTTGTAAGGCTTTTATATAAGCATCAGGTAAACCGTGTTTATATGAATCTGGAAAAGATTCCCTCAACGTTTTTCCTACAAAAGGTTGAAAGTCTATACCCACAATTTTAGAGTTTGCGGGATTCACGTATATATTCCGGAACTCTTTGGATTTTAAATCCTCCAGTTTAAGGATAAAAATTCCTACGGGAAGATTTTCCAATATGGAAAACGATAACTCTGCAGGGAGAAAAGGTGGCATAATAATTCCTTTGCACTAAAGTAAATAATTAGCAACTAGCTGGGGCATTTATAGAAAAAAGGAGTGATTTATCGGATAGTAGAAATACTGTTGTCGATTGGGGCAAACTTTAAGATTGATATTTTTAAGATTCGAGGCTTTCTTTTATAATTTTGGATGCAGATGAAGAAAGGCGAAGATCTTTTCAATTTAGTATTTACAAACTCCGGGGTTGGTCTGGCTGTGGTTAATTCCCAAGGCCATCCGTATAAAACAAACCGAGCGATTCAAGAGATGTTGGGGTATACGGGTGAGGAACTTGCTAACATGAGTTTTGGAGAATTTACGCACCCCGATGATTTAGAAAAGGATGTAGTTCAATTTAACCAATTGGTAAAAGGTGAAATTTTGAACTACACCATGGAAAAAAGGTACATAACCAAAAAGGGAGATACCATTTGGGGACTACTTAACGTAGCGCTAATAAAAGATGAGGATGGTAATTCAACTGATGAAGCCATTGGAATGGTTCAAGACATTACGCAGCGCAAAGAAGCTGAACTAAAGCTGGAACAAACCAACAGACAATTAGAACAATTCGCTTACCTGTGCACCCACGATTTAAAACAACCCCTTAGCAATATTGAAGGCTTTCTAGATTTGCTAAAAGATGAAATAGGAAGCAGTCTAAATAAAGATGGTAAAGAGTACCTTAATTTAATAAATCAGTCCACCGAACTGCTGAAACAAAAATTAGAGGTTATTTTAGAGTATTCTAGCATAGGTGCTGAGGGCGACAAGGAAATTATTTCATTTAAAGAAACTCTTTCGGAGGTTGAGACAGAGCTTAAGGACCTCATTAAAGAAAAGGAAGCCTACATTGTAAATCAGGGGGATGTTGATTTGATCAAAGCTTTTCCAGAGGAATTTAGAGTGTTGGTTAAACATCTAATAAGCAATGCTTTAACCTTTTCTTCTGCAGATCGTAAGCCCGAAATCTATATAAAGTCTCAAAAGGTAGCTAACGAGGTAAGCATATCCATAGAAGACAATGGTGTAGGATTTGAAATGGAATACGCCGATAGAATATTCCAAATATTCCAACAACTACAAGAAAAGTCAATATACAACGGATTAGGAGTAGGATTGGCGTGCTGCAAAAAGATTGTGGAACACCATGGAGGGAAAATAAATTGTAAATCCGTTAAGGGAAAAGGAACAATTTTTACATTTAGCCTGCCTAATTAAACCTGTTTCATGTTAAATAAAATCCTGCTGGTAGACGACGACCAACCGACTAACTTGTTAAACACCATTATAATTGAGCGTCTAAATTGCTGCAAAGAGATCGTATGCAAGGAAAGAGGAGATTTAGCAATTGATTATTTACAAGAACTGTTTGAAAAGGGTGAATTAGCCCCAGACTTAATTCTCTTGGATATAAATATGCCAGGAATGAATGGCTGGGAGTTTTTAGAAGCCTACGATAAGCTAGACCAAAAGGCTAAAGCCAAGGTTATCATTGTAATGCTTACCACCTCACTTAGCAGAACAGATTCTGATAAAGCCAAAAAAATTGGAATTTTAAAAGCCTTTGAAAGCAAACCTTTAAGCAAGGGGAAAATGGCTAAAATTTTAAAGAAACACTTCCCAGATTTAGAACTTACCCTTTAGTTTTTATAGTACCCATATATTAGGCCCAATTCTAACTCCGAATTTGCGGTTTTCAAGACATTATCTATCCGGTCTATTTGCGATTTTAACCAACCTTGTTCACGCGCATTAACTAAAAACAGGGAACTTTCCCCATTTTGAAATAAGGTTCTTTCGGCACCCAGCAACTCATTGTAATTGGCCACATTTCTATCCACCAATTTTTGTTGTTGCTTAAGTATTTCTAAAGCTTGAATATTAACCTCCACCTTATTTTCAATCTCTCGCTCTTTTGACTGGTACTTCCGTTCTAAAGACTCCGTTTTTGCAGCATAAAAACGCGATTTACCTCTGGCTTCTCTGATTAAAATTGGAAAAGTAAATTCCAGCCCCCACTTGTAATTGTTATCCAACCCTTGGTACCGCAATTCATTAGGCTGCAAACTCGCAGAGTTTAGAACTTGATACTTCAAATTTAAGGTGGGTTTGATTTGTTCTCTAGCCCACCTAAGCTCCGTTTTTGTTGCGGCAATCTCGCCCTTTAATGCACGAAGCAATGGGAACTGCAAGGAGTCAAGTTTACTATCGAAATCGCGAGCATAAAAGTCTCTCACACGTGGAATTGTATTACTGTCGAGCTCCAAGGGTAAATAACCATTTTGCCATAGGTAGGTCTCCAAATCGTTTTTAGCCTTAAATAGCTTAATAATTTGATTGTTTAAATCCACCTGTCTATTAGCTACTTGAATTCCTGCCTCTACCGTATCTATTGCGGGCTTATCTCCTAAATAATAACTATTAACTACCGCATTATACCTAGTTCTAGCAGCAAAAAGCGCATCCTTGTAGATATTTAATTTAAGATAGGCTGCACACCAATTGTAGTAGGCATTTGAAGCATTATAATGGAGGGTGGCTAAGGCGAGGTCCTTTTCTGCTTCTCCTACTTGTGCTAAAGCTTTTGCCTTTGCTAATGCTGTTCTCCTTTTATCGGTGATTAAACCTTGTAAAATGGGTAGGCTTACTCCGGCATAATACAAGCCATCGGAGGGGGTGCTATTTTCAGGATTTAAAAATACCCCTCTATTTCGCTCCAAACCTGCATCAAATTTTAGTCCCAATACGGTTGGAACCACCAATCCCATTTCTCTTAATCCGTAGTAATCTTTTTGATCGAACTTTTTTTCTGATATATCGATAAAAAATTGAGGGTCGAAGTTCCCTCGGCTTTCAGACAACTTAGCTAAAGCACGGGTCTCGATTAAGTTAGCTACCACCGCCTCTGGATGATGCTCAAATACCCTTTCTATAAAATCTTGGTAGCCCAACTCCGTAGTGCTAGACTGCCCTAAAATTGGTGAGGTAATTGTGAAAAGAATAAGAACGAATGGCAACAAGCTCCGCATCATTGCTTTTTCTTTTTCGTTACACCTTTTTCTTTTTCCACTTCCTTATAAAAATCGGGTGGGAAACCGTTTATTTTCCGCCAGATTTCATACCAAACTGGAACGTCTTTTAGCAGCAAAAAATTATTGGTCCCCCCTCCTGGTCTCAAGGCCTCGGGCCATGCAACCGTGGAACTATCTTGTGCCACCAAAACTCTGTATTTACCGCTCTGGTATGTAAAATTTTCAATTGCAAATACCTTTCCACCATAAGTACCGTAACTAGTATTTGGCCACCCTGAGAAAACTATAGCAGGCCACCCGTCAAATTGAATTCTAACTTCCTGACCTAACTCCAGCAAGGGTAAGTCCACTGGATTTACCATCATCTCAACTGCCAATTCGTAGTTAGAAGGCATAATTCCTACTACTTCATCGCCTTCTTTAATAGTTTCTCCTATCCCCCCTTTTAATGCCCGAGTTATGTAACCAGATTGAGGGGCTGTGATGTAGTAAAACCCCTGTCTACGCTCGTAATTTTTCAGCTTGTTTTCAAGTTTTGCTATATCAACTTCCACCGCATATTGGGAGGATAATGCAGAAAATCGTTCGGACTTAGCCTTAGCTATGTACTCCTCATACTGCACCAATACACTCTGTAACTCAACCTGTGCGTTAATTAGTTCGTTTTGAGATGCTAACCACTTATTTTCAACCTCAATTAACTTGGACTTATCCTTTTGCAAGCCCATTTTTCGGCTTTCAAAATCAGTAAGCGACTTCAAACCCTGATCGTACAGTCCACGCATACGCTCAAATCTGTCAATGGCTACCTGATAATTTACACGGGCCGCCTCCAGGTCTAACGAGTCGCTCTCTAATTTTAACTGTGCTTGTCTTACCTTGTTCTTAAGCTGCTTTTCCTTTAATATAACGGTGTTTTCTAGAGCAGAAATACGGTTATCCAAAGCAATTACCTTGGATTGGTAGGATTTATAGCTTTCTTTTTTAGCGTCAATTTGCTTCTGGGTACGTTTTAATAATTCAGGATCGAAATACTCGTCTTTAATCTCCGATAAAAATATTATCGTATCACCTTTTTCAACATATTGTCCCTCCTGTATGTACCACTGCTCTATCCTACCGGCAATTACAGACTGCACCGATTGTGGTCTTTGGTTAGGCCTCAAAGTGGTAACCACCCCCTTTGAGCGAATTGTTTGGGTCCAAGGCAAAAGCAAAATGATGAATAGAAAAACAAAGGAAATTCCAAAGAACCATATGGGTCTTCTCCCTCGGTGACGATGGGCGATCCTCTTAAATGAGTTAAACTCCGAATGGTTTACCTCACAACGTTGGGATGGAGAAATATTAAGCATTTCCACCTCCTTTCTCTATCATAGAATCCACCTTACCGTGCTCCAAGGTAAGCACCTTGTTACATCTTTTGTATAAGTCCGGATCAGCCGAAACAGCAACTAAAGTCCATGGCATCTTTGGATCGCAAATACGGTCCATTACGCGAATTTTATCTTCGTAGTCTATTGCGTTAAAGGCATTCTCGAGAATAAGAAGCGTTGGCTTTGTTACTATTGCTCTTGCCAACATTAATTTTTGGGTTTGTCCACGAGACAGACTTCTACCCTCTGGACTCAGCACAGTATTATAACCTTCCTTTGTTTGACGGACAAATTTCTTCAAGCCACAAATTTCAACGGCGTTGATTACATCGTCGAGTGTGATACCGGGTCTACCTAGGCTAATATTTTCTTCTATAGTCCCCTGAAATATTTTTTCCTGTTCAAGACAATTTCCAATTTTATCTCGAAGGCTCTCAGGGTTCAAGTTCCCCATTGGAATGTCATCGTAGGCAATAAAACCACCAGTGGGTTGATACAAGCCACCCATTAAATAAAGTAGCGTACTCTTTCCGCTATCGCTTGCTCCCGTTATAAATACCCTATCCCCTTTATTAATTTTAAATGAGATTTGATCCAATACGTTCTTTGGCTGGTTGGGATAGGTGAAAGTAAGCTTATCGGTGGTTACTGCAATAGGAGTACTAAAGTCTTCAATACCTACATGGGTTCCAGTACTATCCTCCAGTTCCAAGTCGGTTACCTGGCCAATCTTTTCAAGGGAGGTTAGGATATCATAAATTACTTCTAGGTTGACAATAAGTTTTTCTACCGCGCTCATTATCAAAAGAATAACAATCTCCGCAGCTACAAACTGCCCAATATTCATTTCCTGTTCAATAACCAGGGCTCCACCTATGGCCAACAATCCGGTTGCAACAATCACCTTAAAAAGTACCATAAATGCATACTGTTGTACCAGTACTTTAAAGTGATTTTCACGCTCATCCAAATACTTTTCAGTACTGTGATCTATCCTGTGTAAAGCCAAATTACTTTTACCAGCTAGCTTAAAGGTGATGTTCGCCCTTGCCAATTCCTCTAGCCAATGGGCCACCTCGTATTTCCTCTTTGACTCCGATAGACTAGTATCAAGACCTTTTTTAGCAGTAAACCTAAAAATGGCATAAACCAATAATATTAGCGCGACACTAAAGAGGATAAAGAACGGATGGTATAGCGAAAGCAGTAATAGTCCAAAAAATACCTGTAGGGCAGCTGCAGAAAAATCAATAAGCATTTTAGACAAGCCCTTTTGAACCGACATAACATCGAAAAAACGGTTCATTAGTTCTGGGGCATACTTATCGTAAAGGGCCTCCATTTTAATATGAGGCAAGCGATAACCAAAATCGAATGCCGCGCGAGTAAAGATCTTTTGCTGCAAATTTTCCGTTATCCGCATCTGTGCAATTTGCAAAGCCCCTACTATGGCAATTCCTAAAACAACCAATACCACCAATACAATCCACGCAGTACTTACAGCACCCCCTTGGATAAAGTTGATGATGGCCTGTATACCCAAAGGCAGCGAAAGGTTTACCAACCCCGTAATCATGGCGATTAGATATACGTTTCTAATCTCCTTACGGTCAGGCTTTAACAAGCGCCAAAACCTTTGTACTGGTGTTAGTTGCTCTTTGTTTTCCATTAATTATTGGTGGAACTACTTATTTTCTGTCAGCCAAAATACTTTGCAGACGGAAAATGGCGAAATATTTAATTCTTTTTATCAGCAATTTAATTCAACCCAAATTATACTTTAGGACATAATTTCCACTTTTAGCTGACTTAAGCAAAGCTTTGTCGGAGTTATAGAACAATAATTTGTGTCGATGGTTTACTGCAATATGAAAAATACAATTCCATTTATTTTCCTACTATTTACTGCATTCTTCTCATACTCGCAAAATGGAACTATCAAAGGCACAGTAGTTAATGATCTAAACAACGAGCCCATTCCCTTTGCAAATATCCTTATTCAGGGGCTGGAAACCGGAACCACATCGGATGTTGACGGATCCTTTAGTTTTACAAAACTAAATCCAGGTACATACAACATAATCTGCTCCTATGTCGGTTTTGAGAAGTATTCGGGAAAAGAAATAATTGTACGCAACAATAAACCTACTACCCTAAGTATAAGATTAATACCTCGAGCTGAAACGCTACAGGAGGTGGAAATTTCTAGTTCCCCAATACAAAACTCAAGCGAAACCCCAGTGAGTTTACAAAGATTGGGTGCCGCAGAAATCTACCGAAACCCGGGTGGAAATAGAGATATATCAAAGGTTATCCAAATTTTACCAGGTGTCGCAACAACGGTCTCATTTAGAAATGATCTACTCGTAAGAGGAGGTGCACCCAACGAAAATCGATTTTTTATAGATGGGATAGAGGTGCCAAATATCAATCACTTTGCTACTCAAGGTTCTTCGGGAGGTCCGGTGGGCTTGTTAAACGTCAACTTCATTCGAAATGTTGATTTATATACCTCTGCTTTTCCGACTAATCGCGGAAATGCATTAAGCTCGGTTTTGGATATACGACAAATTCAGGGTAATCCAGATCGACTGGCAGGTACTTTTATGCTGGGATCTAGCGATGTGGGTATCACCCTTGATGGACCTAGTGGCAAAAATTCAAATTTTATATTGTCCGTACGCAGATCTTATTTGCAATTCTTGTTTAAAGCCCTTGCTCTCCCCTTCCTTCCCACCTATAACGATCTACAATACAAACACGATTTCAGTTTTGGAAAAAACGACAGACTTACTGTGGTAGCACTTGCAGCCGTTGATCAGTTTGCATTAAACGAATCGGTAAACGATGGATTAAATGATAGCGCCCTTGTTCAACGCAATGAATACATTCTGGGAAATTTACCGGTAAATAACCAATGGAATTACACTTTGGGAGCTAAATGGACGCGCTTTCGAGAAAATGGAAATCAATTGATTGTTGTGAGTAGGTCGCACCTAAACAATAGTGCCGAAAAATTTAGAAAAAACATATCCGTCCCGGCAAATCTAATTCTGGACTACAATAGTCAGGAAATTGAAAATAAGTTCCGCTACGAAAACAACGCTCTGTTTGGTAATTGGAAAGTTAATACCGGAGCTGGATTAGAGTTCATCCAATACCGAAATGAAACGGAGAATTTTGTAATTCGCAACCAAGATGCCTTATTAAATAGCTATCAATCTAGCCTTGGCTTTTTTAAATATGCCGGCTTTATGCAAGCTACTAGATCCTTATTAAACAATAGGCTAGATCTCTCGGTGGGATTGCGTTTAGATGCTAACAGCTACTCGAGTAAAATGTCAAATCCGTTTAACCAATTCTCGCCACGCATAGCACTGTCTTATGCCTTAAATGAGAAGATGCGCCTAAGTAGTAGCCTAGGTAGATATTTCCAGTTACCCCCTTTAACGGCTATGGGATACAAGGAAAATGGGGAAGACTTTGTGAATAAAACTAGGCTAGAATACATTAGAAATGATCAATGGGTGGTAGGCTGGTCATACACCCCTACCGATTTTTCTAAGATATCCGTAGAGGGATTTGCAAAATGGTACAAGCAATATCCTTTTTCCCTAAACGACAGTATATCGCTAGCCAATTTGGGAGCAGACTTTGGGGTAATTGGAACAGAACCGGTTGCGAGTATAAGCGAGGGAAGAAGTTATGGGCTTGAATTCTTCGCGCAACAAAGCTTAAGTTCAAGTATTTACGGTTTAATTTCCTACACCTTTGTACGAAGCGAGTTTAGAGATCCAGGGAAAGAATTCGTGGCTTCTTCTTGGGATAATAGACATATTCTAAACATTACCGCTGGGAAGAAATTCAAAAGAAATTGGGAATTGGGGATTAAATTTAGATTCCTCGGTGGGGCGCCCTATACCCCCTTTAATATTCCATTATCTATGACCAAATCGGTCTGGGATGTAACGCAGCAAGGAGTTCCAGATTGGAACAGAATTAATAGCGCACGCTTATCCAATGCCCATGGTTTAGATATTCGATTGGATAAAAAATGGTTTTTCGAGAAATGGAGCCTCAATTGCTACATCGACATAGAAAATCTATACAACAATCAGGTATTTGGACCTCCTTTTGTGGATGTAGAGCGAGATAATGCAGGGAATCCAATAGAAAACCCAAACAACACGAACCAATATCTACCAAGATTTATTGAAAACAGCTCTGGGACGGTTCTTCCCAGTATTGGAGTGATGGTGGAATGGTAATACGCAAGTGATTTGACAGCTCTTTAATATCTTGCTGGTATGGATAAAGAGACCCTAAACAAAAAAGCCTGCTTGTATTTTTCAAAAGGTGAAGAATTAAGAAAATGGTTTGAACTAAACCACGATCGGAAAGAGGGTTTCTTTTTAATCATCTACCACAAGGGTTCCAATGAAAAGTCGGTTTACTACGATGAAGCAAGAGATATAGCTCTTTGCTTTGGTTGGGTGGATGCGGTACCCAAAAAACGAGATCATCAAAGCTATTACCTATATATGGCCCCACGGAATCCAAAAAGTAATTGGAGCATGGTAAATAAGAAACGGGTGGATGAATTGTATCGTAAAAATCTGATTCACCCTTCTGGCTACAAATTAATTGAACTAGCAAAAAAAACGGGAACCTGGATAGCTTTGGACGATGTGTACAATCTGGTGATACACAAGGATCTTAAAATTGCCTTGGATAATACCCCTTCTGCAAAACAACATTTCCAAAATTTCTCGTCCTCCAAAAAAAGGCAAATTTTAGAGTGGATATACACCGCCAAACGGTCAGAGACAAGAGCAAAACGCATAGAAAGTGCAGTATCACAAGCAGAAAAAGGGCTTATCGCCAACGACTGGAAGCGTCGTAAATAAAGGTTTTCACAATTTTTAAATGTACCTACACGTAAATCATTGTTCTTTTAAACTAATTTTGCTGTACCTACATTTAATGTTATGGAATATATTTTACATCCAGCTTCCTCAAGGGGATATGCCAACCACGGTTGGTTGAAGAGTTATCACAGCTTTAGTTTTGCAAATTTCTACGATCCCAACCTAATGGGATTCGGGGCTTTGCGTGTACTAAATGATGATTGGGTGGCTCCGGCAATGGGCTTCCCTACCCACCCCCACCAAAACATGGAAATTATTACGATTCCATTAGAGGGAGAAATTAAGCATGCCGATAGCATGGGGCAATCTGAAACGCTAAAGCCTGGACAAATCCAAGTGATGTCGGCTGGAACCGGAGTTAGTCATTCGGAGTTTAATGCCAGTAGCGAACAAGCGTTATCGTTTTTACAAATCTGGATCATTCCCCAATCTACCGGAACAGAACCAAGCTATACCACCTTGAATTTGACCCCACAGCATAAGTCATGGCAAGTAATTGCATCTCCAACCGAAGAGGAAGAAGGCGCTACGATAAACCAAAATGCGTGGATTTTGAATGGAAAATTCGATGCCAACTCACAAGAAACATACAGCCTGAAAAAACCTAGCAACGGGGTATATGTTTTTGTCATTGATGGAGCAATACAAGTTGGTGATGAACATTTAGGAAAAAGAGATGCAATTGGAATAGTAAACACAGAGGAAATCAATATAAAAACAACCGCGGACAGCAGAGTATTACTATTTGAAGTCCCATTAAAATAAAACAACATGGAATTACTTAAAGATTGGAAATGGCGCTACGCCACAAAAAAATTCGACACGGAGAAGAAAATCAGCAATGAGGATCTACAAAACTTAAAAGAAGCCATACAGTTGGCACCAAGTTCTTACGGATTACAACCGTTTAAGGTATTAATCGTAGACGACCCTGAAGTCCGTGAAAAACTGAGCCCTGTTAGCTGGAACCAACCTCAAATTACAGAGGCTTCTCACCTATTTGTATTTGCTGCCAAAACCGGTATGGATAAGGATTACATTGAAAAGTTTATAGAACTCAGAGCAGATAAGCAGGGAAAAAGCAAGGAGGAATTGCAGGCGTACGGAGACTTTATTTTTAACTCTATTAAAGACAAAAGCAACGAGGAGTTAACCCATTGGAATAGCCGCCAGGTGTACATTGCACTTTCAAATCTTCTGACTGCTTGTGCCAACCAAAGAATAGATGCTTGCCCCATGGAAGGATTTGATAACAATGCGTACAACAAAATACTGGGATTAGAAGAACACGGATTACATGCTGTTGCTGTGGTAGCGGTAGGATACAGATCTTCGGAAGACAGTTACGCCGACTTAGAAAAAGTCCGCTTTCCGGAGGAAGTTTTGTTCGAAACCGTTTAATCCAACATTTAACCGCTGTTTTTAGTAAAATTCGCTGGACTTTCTATTTTTGCTTGAAACAGATACGATTATGGATTTTAATAAAATATTCGAAAAGAACGCAAACTGGGTAAAGGACAAGCTAAACCTAGACAATAGCTACTTTGAAACTATGTCTAAAGGACAAAGTCCTGAGGTGTTATACATAGGCTGTTCTGACAGTAGAGTTACTGCAGAGGAAATGATGGGAGCTGGACCTGGTGAGGTATTCGTACACAGAAACATTGCCAACATGGTGGTGAATACGGATCTTTCATCAATATCAGTAATCAACTATGCGGTTAACCACCTTAAAGTGAAGCACGTTGTTGTTTGTGGTCATTATTTCTGTGGAGGTGTTAAAGCCGCCATGTCTGATGCCGACTTAGGTCCTTTAAATCCTTGGTTGAGAAACATTAGAGATGTATACAGACTTCACAAATCTACCCTAGATGCCATAGCCGATGAAGACGCGCGCTACAACAAACTGATAGAACTTAACGTGCATGAGCAATGCATGAACCTTATGAAAAACGAAGACGTTCTTCGCGCCGTTGAAAAGGGAGCAGTAGAAGTTCACGGTTGGGTTTTCGATATTAAAAGCGGGAAGATTGTAGACCTTAAAATTGATGTTAAAGGCGCATTTAGCGACCTAAAAAACATCTACAAACTAGCCTAAGTACAAGTCTTTAAAAACAAAAAAGCCGAGCAAATGCTCGGCTTTTTTTATTGCTATGCTCTATAGTTAGAGTCCAATTTCTTTTTGGTAAGCCAATATTCCACCCTTAAGATTATACAAGTTGGTATAACCATGGTTTTGTTCTAGATAAAGAATAACATTGGCACTTCTTGCTCCACTTCTGCAGTGAATTACAACGTCTTTATCCTTGGAAATTTTATCCTTATTCATTTCCACGTCACCTACAGGAATTAATTCCGCTCCAAGGTTTGCTTCATCATATTCAAAGGGTTCACGTACGTCAATAAACTGAAAATCCTTTTTCTCGTCCTGCCACGCTTTTAATTCTTGAACAGAAATCTCTTTCATTTTAACTTCGGTTTTGGTTCCACAAAAAACTTCGTAATCATCTAATAACACTAAATCTTTACTCGGCGCAGGGAAAGGGTTATTGGGGTCCCTTTCAAAGTCGAGGTGTTCTAAAATGGTTGTTAGCGAATCGTAAATTAACAAGGTTCCTACTAATGGTTTACCCGTTTTCGTAATTATTTTTATCACCTCATTTGCTTGCATGGTGCCCAATAAGCCAGGAAGTACACCAATAACCCCCGCCTCTGCACAGGAAGGTACACTTCCCGCTAAGGGTGGCTCAGGAAATAAATCCCTGTAATTAGGTCCAAAGCTTCCGTCCTCGTATTTAAAATTAAATACAGAAACCTGCCCCTTAAATTGGGTTATGGAGGCAAAGACATTGGTTTTTCCCTCTATAACACAAGCATCATTTATCAAATACCTAGTTGCAAAATTATCAGTTCCGTCTGCCACTATATCGTATTCTCGGATAATGCTACAGGCGTTTTCTCGGGTTATGAATTCTTGGATGGCATTGATTTTAACATGAGGATTAAGTCTTTTCAATTTTTCCTCCGCCACTTTTGCCTTGCTCATTCCTTCGTCCTGAACCGAATAGAGTACCTGCCTATGTAGGTTAGTGATATCCACTGAATCGGCGTCTACAATTCCAATTTCACCTACTCCAGCCGCCACTAAATATTGAAGTAAGGGAACACCAAGTCCTCCAGCACCTACAACCAATACTTTAGCACGCTTTAAAGCCTCCTGCCCTGCCACTCCAATTTCAGGCAAAATTACCTGCCTTTGGTAGTGCTTCAATTCGGACTGAGACAGACTTTCCATAAGTTGTGGATAAAAAATGGCAGGGTGCTACCCTGCCTTTATTACTTGTTTATTCTATAACGGAAACCAAGGTAAATATTTCTACCAAAAATTGGTCCCCAAACCGATGCCGCATCCATGTTGGGCTGATTTGAAGTTCCTGATCTCGGATCTATTGCCACTGTTCCTATTGGGTTCTCCTGCTGGAAATTAAGCAGGTTTTCAGCTCCCAAATAGATGTCGATATTGTTTTTCCACACCTTTCTAATCTGCGCATTAAGGGTAAAGAAGCTAGGTGAGTAGTCTTCACCACGATCTGCGAAAGGTGCTAGGCGTTTTTCTCCCTGCCAGTTAACCGTAGCATCGAAAAACCATCTGTTTTCGGTTTCATAGGCAAGGTTTATAAACGCTCTGTGCGGTGCTAAAAACGGCTGACGAAGCAGTTCATCCCCATAGGTGGTCTGTACGTCGTACCAGCGATATGCTACACGGGCATCCAGCCTTTCAACCAATTCGTAATCGACCTGAAATTGTAGGCTATTCGCAAATGATTTACCATCTAAATTATAGATGGATACCATTCTATCATCCGTATCTCGGTCTACCACCACCTGGTTCTCAAAGTCAGTTCTGTAAAAATCTAAGGCCAATTGTAATTCCTTGCCTCTGATTTCTACATATTTGGTGTAATTAAAACCGTAATTCCAGGCTATTTCCGGATTGAGCCCATAAGGATTATTAGCTTCGGTTGCAGAAATCACAAAACTTCTTGTTGCCACCCATTGCCCTATGTTTTCCATAAACACATTGGCGGTTCTCAAACCCCTACCTCCAGAAAAACGTAGCACATTTTTTTCGTTTGGAGACCACCATCCATGAAATCTGGGGGTGATAAATGCACCATAATTATTGTGGTGATCTATGCGCAAGCCTGAAACGGTTTTAAATTTCTCACTCCAGGTTTTGTTAAGCTCAAAATAAGCTCCAGGAACTATCTCCCGTCTCAAGTACTCATTAACATTCACTGTCTCAACAATATCGTCTACTTGAATGCTTGCTCCCGTTTTTATTTGGTTGTTGGTATTCCCAATGATAGACTGATAAATGAAGTTACCATACAGGGAGTTTTGTACTCCACGATAATCTTTCACCATTGAATTTATCCGATACTTCGGTTCTATAACAGCAGTGCGGATTAGCTCTGGATATCCTGCATAAATATCCTGGGTGTGTAGCACACCAGAAAGCTGAATTCCAAGGGATTTCCATGGTAAATCGTAGGTTTTACCCGCTTTTGCAAATGCTTCGAATCGGCGGGTTTCATCGGTAAAGCTAAAGTTAGCATTGCGCTCAGGGTCAACAATTTGACCACCTTGCGTACTAATGCTTGTGTATTTACCCCCCAATTGGTATCGCCAACCGTTTGTTCCCATCAGAAAGTAGCGGTTTAAAACGATTAGGTTGTCCCCTTTTGGCATATCCAAAAAGCTATCCCCATTTCTATCATTCTCGCGCTGGTTGCTTTTTCCGTGCACCAAAATGGCAGTGGCCAATTTATCTGAAAGCGCGGTAGTCCCGTGCAGGTTTATCTCTTTTCGCCCCCCTTGGTTAAAATACATATTCACAAAAAGTGGATCGGTATCCAGTGGTTTTTGTAGCTCGTAATTGATTTGTCCAGTTACGCTTTCAAACCCGTTAACCACGGAGCCCGCCCCCTTATTAAGCTGAATGGATTCTAGCCAGGGTCCAGGAATGTATGTTAAACCCGTTACGGCATTTAAACCTCTTACAGAAGGCATGTTTTCTCTGGTAATTTGGCTATAGGGTCCGGCCAATCCAAGCATTTGAATTTGTCGAGTACCGGTTACAGCATCCGTAAAGCTAACATCCACACTGGGGCTTGTTTCAAAAGACTCAGAAAGATTACAGCAAGCAGCTTTCAGAAGTTCCTTTACTCCAATTTGTTCCACTTTAAGCGCGTCCATGCGTTTAATGCGAGTGGTTTTTTGCCTTTTAACAATTTCAACTTCTTCTAATGCCTTTCCAGCCTTTAGCCTAACGCTTAGATTATATGAAGCTTCAATGGTATCAGTTTGGAATCCTGTGTAGCTAAAAACCAGCTTGGATCCGTTTTGAGGTCTTTCAATTTCAAAGTTTCCATCGGCATCTGTTATGGTTCCCACTTGCGTGTCTAGCCATAAAACAGAAGCACCCGGTAAGGGCTGTTTTTGTTCGTCGGTTACCTTTCCCTTTATAACGTTTTGCGCCAACATTAGGGCAGGCGAAACCAGGCCGAACAAAAGCATCAGCCTTGATAAAAGTAAAACCATGACTTAGTGTTTTTGAACTTTTCCACCTCGGTAGGCGCAACATCCAGGAAGAGAACCGTAGCTTGCAGAATCTGCTTTAATTTCCTTTGTGTCGTGACCTGCTTTAGCTACTGCTTCTTGCACATCTTTTAAATCGATGTCTCTATCGTTATAAATAAGGCTCAAAACTCCAGTTTCTTTATTCCACTCGGCAAATTTAACGCCTGGAATTAGAGCTGCTTTTTCAATGCGTTTTTTACACATTCCGCATACTCCAGAAACCTCGAAGCTCGCTTTTTGATTTTTACTTGCTTTCTCTTGTGCATTTACCGTAAACGCACCTAAAAATAATATGGTGATGATTAAACTAATTCTCATTGTACTTAATATTTGGATTGAAAAATAAAACTTTATAGAAATAAAGGCTCCAAATTATCCGTACAATATTAGTTTTCTATGCAGAATGACTTTGTCCTCTGGCGGGAATTCTTTTTGTTGATAGTACTTTAGATTGGGTACTATGGAGGGGATAGAAAAAACGGGGAAAACCGACTTTACTGGTGCTACACCTTGTATTTTCCAAGAAAAGGTGTTGATAGGATTTACTGGCGTTTGTTCCAGGTCTTGATGAAAGGAAAGCGTTTTATTTTCACAACAATTCGCTCTGTATTCCAACGCCATTTTCGAGCAACAACAAGTATTGCCCTGCTCATATAGTGAAACCTCTACCAAGTTACCATGACAAAAGTGAAGGTTTACCAAAATTCCGACGGATATGGTAAACAAAACACCCATTAATGCTATGGCTAATGCCTTTTTCACAAAGCAAAATTACAAGATTTAATAGCTGGAAAAGGTTAAAAAACAAAAAAACCCGAGATATAAAACCTCGGGCCCCTTTACCTATTGAACATGGGATAAAACCACCTTACCAAAGTGATAACCTAAAAGGTTCCACAGTCCAAGTCCAACATTCCTTGACACAAAGGAAGATTTACAGCGTCCCGAAGACAAATAAATGTTGTGAAACCGCAATTTTTGTATGAGTTTAAAAATCGTACAACATCTTATATCGCATCCAAAGTTTTCGGGAGAATGAATTCGGCTATTTGAACCGTTTTATTGTCCACCTTTACCACGTGCTGTTTATTTACCGCATAACTACGGTGGACTCGGACTATATCCTTAAAATCTAATAGCTCTATCAAATTCTTGAGCGAGACTCTCAATACATATCTTTTTTCACTCGTAATGATCTCGCAATAATTGTTGTCTGACTTGATATACAATATGCTTCCTGAATGGAACCTAAATTTTTCTTTTCCTATGTGCAGTTCTCTAACTCTTTCCTTAATCTGCCCGTATATGGTAGTTAGACTTACCCTTATTTGATTGCTTATAAAGGGCTTAACAATATACCCCAAAGGCTTCAACCGAGTAACCCGATCGACTGTTTCAGCATCCGAGTGAGCCGTAATAAAAACAAAAGGAACTCCTAGTCGATTTAACTTTTCAGCCGTATTAATACCGTCCGTTCTGTGAGACATATTGATGTCTAACAGAACTAAATCCGGTATTTCAAATTCAATAGCAGATAAAACATCCTCACCACATTGGACCATTCTTATAACCGAAAAACCAATTTTTTCTACAATTCTTTTAAGATGCTCTGCAACGGCGATTTCATCTTCTGCAATTATAATTTTCATGATTTATGAGGGAATTCGAATTTTTGTTGAAATGGAAAGGGAGTGCTTAAATCTGTTGCTTTCAATCCTACCTTAAATATTTTAATTATCGTCAGTCCAAAAGACTGTTCTTGAATTTCGTCCTCTATATTTTCAATAATATCGATTGAGGTGTTTTCCGAAACATCATAATAGTTGAATAACAACTTATCCTCGTTAATTGATTTTAATTCAAAGTGAATTTTCAAAAAAGAAGTCGATCCACTATACTTAAAGGAGTTCGTAAATAGCTCACTTAGAATCATTCCCAGGGAGACTGCTTTATCGTAATTAATATTTAATTGGTCTATATCGCTAACTAATTCGACCTGTTGATTGAAATTTCTGTAGTTGGATTGAATAAGCTCCACCAATTTTTTGAAGAACAATCTCATCTCCACCTTTTCAACATTATCTTGACCATATAATAGGTGATGCGTTAAGCTTATAGTATCTATTCTCCTTATTACCTCCTTCAGCAATTCCTCATTTTTCCCTTGGAGTTTATCCAATTGAATATTGAGTAAACTACTGAGATTTTGTAGGTTGTTTTTAACTCTATGATGTACCTCCTTAATTAGAAAATCTTTATCATGTAATAACTGACTTTGTTTCCTGTATAGTTTTCGAATTCTGATAAACATTACGGAGATTACCACAATTAGAATTGCACTAAGAGAAAATCCAATAATAAGAGCTCTGGTAAAATTTTTTTCTGCCTTTAATTTCTCCGAAATAATTAGCTTTTCCCTCTGCTCTGCCTGGATTTTTGCATTCTTTATTTTTAGCTCATTCTCAGAAATTAGTCGATTTACATTTTTATTAAACTTAAGTTCATCCAGTCGTTCAGCAATCTGATTTACTCTATGCGTGGCTTCTAAAGCCTCTTTATATTTTTTTTGTACTGTGAGGATATGAATTAAAAACAATGTATATGCATGTTGTTCCTCCAGATAATCGGGGAAAACTGAAATTCTGTCCAATGTTAAAAGAGTGCGCTTTAACGCTAAATCGGTACTATCGGTGGCTACCAAGGATCGAACTATATTAATCCCCACTTGCAGGGCATCCTTTTCACGTCCGTTTTTTCGAAAAATGTCCATGGCCTGCCGCCAATTTTTTCTTTTTTCCCGCTCCGTTCCGTTCCAAAAAAAAGTATACTGATTTAGTGTTTGAGCATATTCACTGGAATTTTTATCTCCGGAGTATAATTCTAAGGCTCTTGATGCAATATCTAGTAAGCTGTCTATAGAAACACCTGTTTGATGAGAAATAGCTGCAAGTCGATCTAGGTAGTACGCTTTGTTTTCTGTCGATATTTCAGGGTCATTTAAAAGGTTTTCCAGCTCCTTAAGCTTATCCTTACCTGCATCCATTTTGTAATTCCACCTATGATATTCGGCCACACTCACTGTTGCCCAAAAAATCAAGTTTTTATGTCGGGAATTTAAAGCAAGCCGCTCCCCTGCATAATAATGTTCAATTGCCGAACTGTAATCATTCGCATACTGACTTAATTTACCAGCTTTTATATGCAAATAACCAAGAATGGAGTCATTGCAACTTATGCAACTGTGGATTGCGGAGTCCAGAAAATTTAGTGCAAAAGTGTATTCACCCCTAGCATATATACTATCACTTTTTGCTTCATACTTTCTCCAACCCATCGGGGTTTGTGATACTAACCCGTCGAATAAGAAGAAACAAATTAAAAGAGATACGAACCTAAATAGAACTAGAGGGTGTAATGACATTTATGTAACAAATCTAAATTATAAATCTAAATGTCAGTCCCCAGTAAGCAACTCGAGTAGGGCTCTCATCTTTTGGATATTATCCTCACTATATCCCACTTCATAAAAAGCTATTCTCCCCTTCTCATTTACAATGATGTTGGTAGGATATCCTGCCCTTTCATGCTTTAATAAAAATTGGTTCCAGGCGTTTACCTCACGAGGTGACAAATGGAATAATTCGTAATCGAAAAACAACCCTACCTTTTCTAGGGCCAGCAGATCACTTTTCTCATCCATAGGTGAAAAAGCTAAAAATCTGATATTTTGACTAGAAAATTCGTTTGCTAGTTCATTCAACTCAGGAATCTCTCTCAAGCAAGGTTTACACCACCCAGCCCATAGGTTAACGACCAATATTTCACCCTTCAACTCCTCGTTTAAAACGGGGTGCTCCTCCCCAACAAATTCTAGTACCCTTTCAAGGGCATTGGTAGTTTCTCGTTGCTTCAGTGCCTCAGATATTTCGGCATTAGACTTGAGTACAACTGCAAAACTGATTCCGGCAAAAATGGCCGTAAGTGCGATTATGAGGCCCGTTAATTGAATACGCATTATTTCAAATCTTTCTTGGTAAATGACAAAAACGACACCACTATAAATAGAACAAAATAAGCTATGGTTACCAGTAGAAATAGTGGTTCTTCCATGGGTATTTGATCTAAACTGGATGCTGACCCAGAGGGAAGAAAAGGCAGAAAATTAAACTCCGTACCAAACATTCTTTGGAGTGCAAAATTGATAATACTTTCCAATACAGATAAAAAGATATAAACCACAAAACCAAGGCTTACATTCCTTGTTATTATTGCGATACCGAAAATCATTGCGGTGTAAAAAAAGTATACGGCAAAGTCCCTTGCTATGTCAATAATCGGATAGTTTTCATAGGCTTTATCAATGCCTTCTACCAAACTTCCCGTTACGAAATACAAAATCACGCCAAAGAGAAAAACAGCAATGTAAATTACAAAGGAGGCCAGAAGCTTTCCCGTATACCATTGGGTGCGCGTTAGCCCATCTATTAGATTCTTTTTTACTGTACCCCTAGCAAATTCCTTCCCGATATTAACAATGATAACCACCGCAAGTAAAAGGCGTAGAAAACTCATTTGTAGCGATAGCACCCCAGTAGAATCGGGGTTTGAGGTCCCTCCTTGCACCTGAATTCCACCAAAAGTTTCGCTTACGGTTAAGGCAGAGAACAACACCATCAAACCAACATAAATGGCAAAGGTGATATAGTTTACCGGCACCTTAAATTTCACCAATTCAATGGCTAAATGTCTTCCTAATTTCATGATGTGGCAGTTAAAAAGTATTGCTCTAAATTTTCGTGTTCAGTCAATAGGTCCGACAAGGCACCTTTGTGTAAGAATTTACCTTTCTGCATGATGGCAACATGGGTACAAACCTTTTCCATTTCATTTAACAAATGACTGGCCACCAAAATGGTTTTCCCTTCCTGGGCAAGAGATATGATGAGATCGCGAATGAAAATAATCCCCTGAGGATCCATGCCATTCGTAGGCTCATCAAATATGATCAACTCAGGATTTCCGATTAATGCGCTGGCCACCATCATGCGTTGTTTCATTCCTAGCGAAAAGGTCTTTACCCTACTTCTAGCTTCATCCGCTAAACCAACGCGCTCCAATAATTCTGGAATTACACCCTGATCCACCCCTTTAATTTGACAGACTAATTTTAAGTTATCAGAAGCTGACAACTCCGGATAGTAGTTGGTGCTTTCTATTAGCGCCCCAATTTTTAATCGGGCGGCATCTATATCTTGGCTACCAAATAAAGAAATGCTTCCAGCTGTGGGTTTTAGTAATCCTAAAATCATCCCCAAAGTGGTGGTTTTACCACTTCCATTTGGTCCAAGAAGCCCAAAAATCTCCCCCTTTTCTATAGAGAAAGAAATGTCGCTTACTGCCGTTTTACGACCAAAATTCTTGGTTAAACCATTTACTTTTAAAATCTCGCTCATTGTGTAACTAAATCAAAAAAGGACAAGAATAAAATGCATGGGCATAATTTCCTTGTCCTTTATTAAATGATACTAATTCATTTTTTTAGAAAAGACTGGGCTGATCCTCGCCCTCCTTTACTTCCGTATCCCCTTCATCTTCGGGTTCCGGTGCTACATAGGTCTCTTCCGAAATCAACTCTTTAATCTTATATCCAGTCAATTTATTCCCGAGGGCCTTCATTCCTTTAACGGCGATAAATTCATGAGCTAAAACCTCTTCTTCATCCACCTTCGCTCCACTTCGCTTATCAAACTTCATGGTGAGCTTAGGTTCTTTGTCGAAAGTAAACAATGTCATTTCGCTTCCTTCCTCCTCGGAGATCACATAATTCTCCTTGTCGTTTTCCTCTAACTCAAAACGCTTGAGGTAGTAGTTCTCCCTTTTTCCGTCGTAGTAAACTACTGTGGCTACCTTGCTCGGATCAAATTTCTCAATTATGAATATTCCTTCATCAAAATGGGTAGTTAAAGTAGGTTCGTATAGTTTGTAATACCCCTTTTGGTAGACAACCAAAATCTTATCATTTCCTCTAAACTTACCTAAGCTTCTACCTCGTTCATCGTCATTCAAACGTTTTACGGTATCGTCGTACCAAATTTCTCTGGCATCCAATGTAGATCCAAGCGATTCCTTTTGTGAGATTTTAGAAATAAGGTGCTTGGTAAGGATATTACCTTTTGCCCCTCTTCCCTTGATAGCTAAATCTGCAAAATTGATTTCCAATCTTAGTTTCTTTAAATGTGGACGCGGTCTCAACAGGACATTTAAAATTTCGGCCTCACCATTTGGGTTTGCAGTAAAGTACAACACTTTCGATCCGGGAGATCCGGCGGTGAGGTCGTACTCCTTATCCCTGGTGATTGAAGTTACCGCAAAGCGTTTCATCATGCTTGGCCCTGCTTTCCCATCTTGATAAACCATGTTGTAAATGGTTCTGTCGTCGCCCTTTTTCCAAATTCCTACATGGATAATATCCTTTCCGAAAAAGGCTTTATCCTGAACCTTTGAAACCAACATGCTACCGTTTCTTCTAAAGACAATTACATCATCTATATCAGAACAGTCATCAACAAATTCAGCCTTTTTAAGCCCATAGCCCACAAAGCCTTCTTCGCGGTCTACATATAGTTTGCGGTTGGATACAACTACTCTTGTAGCTTCAATGGTATCGAATTGTCTTAACTCGGTTTTGCGCTCTCTGCCCTTTCCGTATTTCTTCTTAATATTTTGGTAGTAATCTATCGCATAATCAATAAGATGAGCGAGGTGATTTTTAACCTCCGCAATGGCATCTTCCAGTTTGTTAATAGCCTCATCGGCTTTAAAACTATCGAACTTGGAAATTCTCTTAATCTTAATCTCAGTAAGGCGTACAATATCCTCCTCGGTTACTTCCCTTAGCAGGTGCTTGGTATGTGGCTTTAGGCCTTTGTCAATTGCACTTAATACTGCTTCCCAGGTCTCGCACTCCTCAATATCGCGGTAGATTCTATTTTCAATAAAGATCTTTTCTAGACTAGAGAAATGCCATTGCTCTTGCAATTCATTTAATCGAATCTCCAACTCTAATTTCAGCAGAGCCACGGTTCCATCGGTAGCTCTTTTAAGCATTTCGCTTACCGACATAAAGTTGGGCTTCTCGTTATTCTCGATTACCGCCGCATTGGGAGCCAAGGACATTTCGCAATCGGTAAATGCGTAAAGTGCATCTATCATTTGATCTGGAGAAACGTCGTTGTGCAGGTGCACTAAAATCTCAACGTGCTCCGCCGTATTATCCTCTATTTTCTTAATCTTAATTTTCCCTTTGTCATTGGCTTTAATAATACTCTCAATTAAGCTAGAGGTATTGGTACCAAAAGGAATCTCAACTATAGATAAGGTGCGTTTGTCTTCTTTTTTAATTTTCGCTCTTACCCTAACTCGACCACCTCGTAAACCGTCGTTGTAGTTGCTTACATCGGCCATTCCTCCTGTTGGAAAGTCGGGCACTAGTGTAAAAGATTTACCCTTTAAGTACGACACCGAAGCGTCGATGAGTTCATTGAAGTTGTGAGGAAGAATTTTACAGGCCATACCCACTGCAATACCCTCTGCACCCTGAGCCAGAAGCAATGGGAATTTTACGGGTAAATTAATAGGCTCCCTATTCCTTCCATCGTATGAAAGTTGCCAATCTGTAGTTTTGGGATTAAAAACTACTTCCTTGGCAAATGGTGAAAGTCTCGCCTCAATGTACCTGGGTGCAGCGGCAGAATCTCCCGTAAGAATATTACCCCAGTTTCCCTGGCAATCGATCAGCAATTCCTTTTGCCCCAATTGAACCAAGGCATCACCAATAGAAGCGTCACCATGAGGGTGGTACTTCATGGTATGCCCAATGATGTTTGCCACCTTGTTATAACGACCATCATCTAGGTCGTCCATGGAGTGCAATATTCTGCGTTGCACGGGTTTTAATCCATCTTGCAGGGCAGGAACGGCGCGCTCCAGTATTACATACGAGGCGTAATCTAAAAACCAATCTTTATATAGTCCAGAAACCGGAATAACTTGTCCTAATGCCCCACCCTCTTTGGGTACATTATTCGACTCGTGATCTTCGTTTTGGTTTATTTCTTCTGACATCTAAGCAATCTTCTTGGGCGTTGTAAAAACTAATAATTAGGCAATATCCTTTTTAAGCTCCTCTTCGGTATCGAGCTCAACACGCAAATTTTCAATAATAAACTCCTGCCTCTCAGGAGTATTTTTCCCCATGTAAAAAGACAACAAGTCTTTAAGTGCATGTTCTTTACTGAGGTTTACCGGCTCTAAGCGCATGTCCTCGCCAATAAAACCTTTAAATTCATCAGGAGAGATTTCCCCGAGTCCTTTAAATCGAGTTATTTCGGGTTTGGGCTTTAATTCCTCAATAGCATTTACTCTTTCCTCGTCGGTGTAGCAGTATCGGGTTACTTTTTTGTTTCTTACCCTAAAAAGTGGCGTTTGTAGGATATACAGATGTCCTGCCTTTACTACTTCTGGGAAAAACTGAAGGAAGAAGGTCATCAGCAAAAGGCGGATATGCATACCATCCACATCGGCATCGGTTGCAATTACTATTCTATTGTAACGCAAGCCCTCTATACCATCTTCTATATTTAAAGCCGCCTGAATTAAGTTGAATTCCTCGTTTTCGTACACCACCTTTTTGGTTAAACCATAGCTGTTTAATGGCTTACCTTTTAGCGAGAAAACCGCCTGGGTTTTTACATCTCTCGATTTGGTGATGGATCCCGATGCAGAATCACCCTCCGTTATAAAGATGGTAGTGTTGTTTCTTAACTCCTCATCCGCTTTGGGATCGTTGAGATGTATCTTACAATCCCTTAATTTCTTGTTGTGCAGGTTCGCTTTTTTCGCACGATCTCGAGCTAATTTTCGAATTCCCGAAAGTTCTTTTCTCTCCTTTTCGGAAGCCTTGATCTTCTTTTCTAAAATTTCTGCAACATTGGTGTTTCGGTGCAAGAAATTATCCAGTTCACTTTTCAGGAAATCGGAAATAAAGGCACGCATGCTTTTTCCGCCCGGTTCTACCTCTTGCGAACCCAATTTGGTTTTGGTCTGAGATTCAAAAACGGGCTCCGTAACCTTTACCGCAACAGCTGCCACGATAGACGTTCTTATATCAACCGCCTCGTAATTTTTACCAAAATGTTCCTTAACCACCCTCGCAAAAGCCTCGCGGAAAGCCGCCTGGTGGGTCCCCCCCTGCGTAGTGTGCTGACCGTTTACAAAGGAATGATACTCTTCTCCGTAGTGGTTTCCATGGGTAATTGCTACCTCGATATCGTCTCCCTCTAGGTGAATGATGGGATATAAAGGCTCTCCGGTAAGCTTTTCCTCGAGCAGGTCTCTTAAACCATTTTCAGAATGTAAACGCTCCCCGTTAAACCAAATGCTCAGCCCGCGGTTTAGGTAACAGTAATTCATGAGCATTTCTCTCACATACTGCTCGCGGTAGTTGAAATTTTTAAATAGGCTTCCGTCTGGAATAAAGCGCACAAAAGTTCCGCTGCGCTGATTTTCAGCGGCTACAACGGGTTCGTCTTGCAGCAATTCTCCTTTTTCGAAAACTGCCTTTTTAACTTTATCCTCTCGGTAACAGGTAATTTCAAAATGATCGGATAAGGCGTTTACCGCTTTGGTACCCACCCCGTTTAATCCAACCGACTTTTTAAATGCCTTACTATCGTATTTAGCACCTGTGTTTATTTTGGAAACACAGTCAATTACTTTATTTAGCGGAATCCCCCTACCGTAATCCCTAACGGTAACCTCGTGATCTTTAACGTTGACCTCGATTTTCTTCCCGAAGCCCATCACGAATTCATCTATTGAGTTGTCCAGAACTTCTTTCAGGAGGATATAAATACCGTCATCGGCATCTTTACCATCTCCCATTTTCCCGATATACATCCCGGGCCTTAAGCGAATGTGTTCTTTCCAGTCTAAAGACCGTATACTGTCTTCGTTGTAGGTTACTTCTGCCATAAGAAAAACTTCTTCTACAAATTTAATCTACGGCGAGTCTGTTCGGAAACAACTATCCAGAAAGTTTTAAACAAGCTATCAACGAAAGATTATGTTAAGTTAGTGGAAGGGTGAGCAAACTTTTTAATGTATAAATTGGACAAAGTTCAGCTTTGATTCCATGAATAATCTTTCTTATTTGTGAATTTAGGATCCAAAATTATCGAAAAATCATTACTGAATTTAAGCCCTTATCAATTACACTTTAAGACTAAATCCTATATTTTTGTTTTTATTTGTCAACAAAATACACCAACAAATTGAAAAAATTATTACTACTTCTACCGCTGTTAATATGTGGTTACCTCTCTAAAGGTCAGGAAACCTTAATCTGTGAACCTCTTGAATATATTGATGGATTAGTTCCCACTGACATCATTGAATTTGACAATAACATATATATATCTGGGCAAGGTGGCGTATGGAGATACAACCCAGACCCATCAGCTGCCACGAACAACCTAGATTTAATTAATTCCGGTATTTCTGGCCTTGAAAAAAATCAGTTGGCTGCCACCAAAGACCTTTTTATTTGGAAGGGGAAACTACATATCCTGAAAAATTCTGGTATAGTAATGCGCCTAGAAAACGATACTTGGACTGAGGTATTTTCTGGTTATAAGTTCAATGAAGTTGCAGTGGTTAAGGACCAATTTTTTGGATTTATAACAATGAACCACCTGAATTTTACGGAGGCCTATACCGGAGAGCTGCACAAATACGATGAAAATACTGGTGAATTAGTTTCTTTGAATTTAAGAACCAAACGTTTTTTACCCACAGCTAAGCCTTTAGCAAACATAGGTAATGAAATCCTAGGTGTTGTAACTGGCGAGGGTATATACATATATGAGGATAACAAACTTACGGAGTTACCCTTTATTGAATCGGTTACCGGAATATTTGGAGTTGATGGATCAAATATTTGGATATGGAGAGACCTCTCCCCTTTCCAGTCGAAAACGGAGATTCTAAGACTAGAAGATGGTTTTTGGGAAGATGACTACTTTGGAAATAATCAAAAAGAACAAGTAGAGAAGGTATTCGAATACAACAATGGTGTGGGAGTAAATATTACCCCATACATTGATTATTCTAAACAAAGTAGCGAAACTTACATAATCGAAAAACCATTGCTCCGCAATGACTCATTGTTTATTAGACCAAGAGCAATTCCTGAATATATTGAAAGAGACTATTACACCCATAACTTGATAAATGGAATTGTATCTAGACCAGAAGGATTTTATTTAGCCTATAAGGACGTTATTAGAAGAAGAACAAACATCCGAGTTCGCAATGGAGAATTAGGTGTGGCGTTTGGATTTAGAGGTACAAAGCACTCTGTGGCAGGGGTTAGTAACAACAGGTTGTATACCATAAACCACTTTAAAGGAGACCCTGAAAAAGGTACCCTAGATGTATTCAAAATGGAAAGTGGTGTTCAGCGCTCTTACCCAAGTTTAGACTACGTTACCCACCTTACTTTTGATCAAAGCAATGTACTTATTGCCGGTGAAGTTGAGTTTTATGACTCGCTCTATACCATCAATGGGGAAGGAGACCTCGTTAACCTATTTAAATTACCAATTAGCGGTACCCAAAAATTTAGGGATTATTACTTTCCAATACACGCTGAATTAGGTGTTTTTCAATTCCCTGGGGAGTATCCATCGCCATCGAATAAAGGCATACTTATCAATGCCAAAACACAGGAAACTATTAATATTTCTATTCCAAATGAAGTTGGTCAAATTACAGATACGGAATATCATAACAACCCCGAGCTTCTTTTCTGTATATCAAATAGGGCTCCTTATACCCAAGGACAAACTACGGTTGCCAGTTACTACAACCTGATTACCCGGATGTGGGCTTTAATTGGCTTTGATGAACCCGTAGAAAATGGAAGAATTAGAGTTTTTGAGGGTCTTTCCGTAATAGATGGGCTTCTATATGCTGTCGTAAGGGAGAAAGATGCAAACAACCCAGAAGACCTGGGAATAAGAATGCTTTACAAAAGCTCTACGACATTGGGTGCTCAATTCACTTTTGAATCGATGTATCCAGAATATTTGCCGGCTAAATTTAGAGATTATGGTACAAGAAACTTGGGAGTAAATGGTGACAATTATTACCAAAACGATGGTGATATGTTGGATTGGTCTCCATTAAGTTTTCAAGGAATTCCAGAAGGCGCCCAAATTACAAGTGTAGAGGCCTCTAATAATGGTGGATTAATTATAGCTACCTACGGAAACGGAATCTATCAAACCCAATCTACCACAGGAGTTTCTGAGTTTAATATGAATGATAACTTCCTTGATGTATATCCTAACCCCGCAAGAGATATTGTAACCATTAACATCCACCCTTCCGAACTGAATTCGTCTAACCATGGCGTATACAACCTTAGTGGAAAAAAAGTAGGTGAATTATCTATCAAAGGCGATAAGGTTCAAATAAATGTTTCGGGATTAGAAAACGGGGTATATATTGGCAAAGTACTGAATAAGAAGAATAGCTTTCGTTATTTTAAAATCATCAAAAATTAAAGGGATCGGCCGGCCTTTGGTTGGGCACTTTATTTCAAGGCAAATTTTGGATTTTCCCATTTCAAATAGATGAACACGCCGCACACCAAGTTATTTTATCGTCATGTAGTGGTTGCCTTACTTTGCCTTTTCGGACAACACCTAAGTGCACAAGACCTTTTGGTAACCAGTGCACGGGACAGTCTCAATGGTAAGGTAGATCGAGTAGCACGAGATCCTTTTATCTTTTATCTGGAAAGCGATAAAGGACTGGACACCCTGTACTTTAATCGGGATCAAGTGCTCGGCATCAAATTCAATTATTACAAAAATTTAGAGGCTTTAAAATTAGACAGTACGGGGCAAAGCAACCTTAGTGATCCCATTCCCGATAAATGGTATTACAGATTCAAATTCAGTATCGACTTTGGATATTGTCGATGGTTACTAGATATTCCTTCCAGTAAATTTGGATTTGGCGAACATGTTGGTGCCATTAAGAACGGCAATAAAGTGGCAGGAGAAATTTGTATTCCAATAAAACGGAGCAATGCACTTGCAATAAATTTCGGACAGTTTAGGTCTTATGCAAAAACCACCACTGGCAATTATAGCTTTCGCCAAACCTACGAAGACGATGTAACCATAACAAGTGTGGGTGTAACCTATGTGGTTTTGGCGAAGCTTAACCAACAGCGAGAGTTTAACCTTGGACTGGGTTTGGATTATTGCTTTTTCAATAACTCAGATATCATTAAAGCCAAGACTCTTATTCCCAGATTGGATTTAAAATTTGAATTGGCGCATGGTGAAAATTTTGCACCATATATCCGGGTCTCCGGTTCTTATGCCGAAATCAATGAAGTAATGGTAAGCGAAGACGGCAATGACCAGAAAAAGGAAGAAACAGATAAAGCCTACTCACTAGGCACGGTGAGTATAGGATTGGGAATATCTATTTTCAACTAATCATTTAGACTAAAAAAAGCCTGTGTAGTTTCTACTAAACAGGCTTTTCTAATTTATTGGTATAATTCTAAACGTTAAACTTAAAGTGCATTACATCACCATCTTGAACGATGTATTCTTTTCCTTCCATTCTCATTTTACCAGCTTCTTTACAAGCCGCTTCTGAGCCCAATTCAGCAAAAGTATCATAAGCGATAACCTCTGCCTTAATAAATCCACGCTGGAAATCCGAGTGAATAACTCCTGCTGCTTCAGGAGCGGTCATTCCCTTGGTGATTGTCCAAGCTCTTACCTCTTTTACCCCAGCGGTAAAGTAAGTTTGCAGGTTTAAAAGCTCGTAAGCCGCACGAATTAAGCGATGTACTCCTGCCTCTTCTAAACCTATGTCGGATAAAAACTCCTGTCTTTCTTCGTATGAATCCAGTTCAGCAATATCTGCTTCAATTCCAGCACCTATAATTAGTACTTCAGCATTTTCTTCGGCTACTGCTTTTTTAACCGCCTCTACATGCTCATTTCCATTCACTACGGATCCTTCATCTACGTTACACACGTACATTACCGGTTTGGCGGTTAACAAAAACATTTCATCTACCAGAAGCTGTTGGTCTTCCGTTAACTCCAGTCCACGGGCATTTTTACCCTCTTCCAAATAAGATTTTAATTTCTCATAAATATCTAGTCTGGCTTTGGCATCCTTATCTCCAGTTTTAGCTGCACGCTGAACCTTAACCATGTTTTTCTCCACAGTTTCTAAATCCTTTAGCTGCAACTCAAAATCGATTACTTCTTTATCTCTAACTGGATTAACAGAACCATCTACGTGCACCACATTTCCATCGTCGAAACATCTAAGCACGTGAAGGATGGCATCACATTCGCGGATATTTCCCAAGAACTTATTTCCAAGCCCTTCTCCTTTACTTGCTCCTTTAACAAGACCAGCGATATCTACAATTTCTACTGTAGTGGGAACCACGTTTTCGGGTTTAACCAATTCGGTAAGCTTATTTAAGCGCGGATCGGGAACGGTAATTACACCAACATTAGGCTCAATGGTACAAAAGGGGAAATTTGCACTCTGAGCTTTTGCATTGCTTAAACAATTAAATAATGTGGATTTACCAACGTTGGGAAGACCAACTATACCGCACTTTAAAGCCATAACTCGAAATTTGGCGGCAAAGATAGATTAATTAGGTGATTAGTTGGTAGGCCAAGGATGAAAGGTTGAAGGATGAAGGGATTAATGGATGTTAGGATGAAAGGATGAGAGGATGAAGGGGTGAAGGATGAAGGATGAAGGATGAAGGATGAGGGGATGAAAGGTCAATGGTTAATGGTCAGTGGTTGTACAACCCTTAACCTTGAGAGTTGCTAGTTGGATTTTGTTACCGCTAAAAAACTAGCCTAAGAAACGAAAAAGCACCAAACCAAAAGCAAGCATACCATAAAGGGCGGGGCGCAAGGCCCAATGCTTTGCAAGAGATTTAAACTGAGGGGTTTCGGCTTTTTTAGAAAAATAGAAAAGTTGAATGCTAACCGCCAAACAGGGAATCCATGAACTCGCTAGAATTATCCATGTATAGGGCCATTTCATAATGTAAAAGAGAAAGCCCAAAATAGCAATCGCACTTACAAATCCAGCTCCAAAGGCCAACCAAAATAAGGTCTTCTCCTCCCCTGAAAACTTTTTACCAATGGCAAACAAGGGGAATTGATTAACTCCGTATAAAAACACACCCAGAATGACTATGTTTAGGCCGTAGGGCCAATGCATAATCCTGAAGGCAAACCCTAATAAAAGGACCATCCCTATTACGAAGGCCACCCTTTTTCTAAAATGTTCAGCTCTAATCATAAATACCGTGTGTTAACAAAGGAGCGACCTTTTATTTACTACTGATGAATCGGGTATAACTCTTCACTCCAATCCCTACTAACTAACGATGAGTTGATGAGAGGATGAAGGGATGAAGGATGAGTAGTCAATGGTTAGTAGTTAGTGGTTAGTGGTCAGTGGTTGCAAAACCTTAACCCTTAACTCCTTACTCTTAACTCTTAACTCCTAACTCTTCCCTCCTTACTCAGCAGTTTTCACCTCTAAAACAGGGTTAACGCTTCCTCCAAGTTTGGTGTTGGTTTGAAATTTACCCGTAACGGTTCTGTAATTGACAGAGCCACCAGTTTGCGCTTTGGCATTAAGATTTTCAACGTTTCCTATTAAAACTTCACCTCCTGTATTTGCCTTGGCATTAGCGTCGTTTACCTTTAATTGAAGGCCATCGAAAATGGCACCGGTAGTAGCTTCAACATTTAAATTATCCACTTCGCCCAGCACCTTTACTTGCGAGCCTTGGGCTACATCAAAATTTACGCTACCACCAAATAATTCGGCTTCAAATTGCGCTCCAGACAATACTTTTATCTGCGTATTTTTAACCTCGAAGGATTCGTTGCTATACACACCAGCACCAGCTGCTAGAGTTAATTTGTCCAAGCTAGTATAAGCCACCTCTATTTCTATATCGAAATTGGCCTCGGCCTTCATTAAGTTATTGATCTTGATTTTACAAGCTCCTCCCGAGAATTGAATCTTGATGTCTTTTTCTTCCACACCAGAAGCCTTTACCGAAATTTCGTTGGCACCACTGGGGACAAGCTTAACATCTGCCCGACCGAAAACATCTAACTGATTAAACTCCCCTTTCACGGACTTTGTCCAATCCTGGGCAGAAAGATTAGCTGCGTTAAAGCCTAACAAACAAACCAATACAGCGGTGTAAAATTTTATTGTGGAAATCATCATCTAAAGTTTGAGTCCTAAGTAAGACTATTACGTTACATTTGCCCCGAAAATTATCAAAAAATCATGGCCGATATCAACGAGTTAAAAAGAATTTGCTCGCAAGTTCGCAGAGATATTGTTAGAATGGTGCACGGCGCAGCCTCAGGACACCCAGGTGGATCCCTTGGATGCGTAGAGTATTTTGTTGCACTTTATTTCCACGTTTTAAAGCACAATCCAAACGCATTTAGCATGGAAGGAAAAAACGAAGATTTATTTTTCCTTTCCAACGGACATATTTCTCCGGTTTGGTACTCGGTATTGGCGCGTTCTGGATACTTTTCAGTTGATGAATTGGCAACTTTCAGAAAATTAAACTCAAGATTACAAGGACACCCCACTACGCACGAAGGTCTTCCAGGTGTTCGTGTAGCTAGTGGATCACTAGGACAAGGACTTAGCGTTGCTATTGGAGCTGCTTTAGGGAAAAAGCTCGATGGAGACAACAGCCTAGTGTATACGCTTCATGGAGACGGAGAACTACAGGAAGGTCAGATTTGGGAAGCAGCAATGTACGCTGCAGCGCACAAAGTGGATAACTTAATTAGTGCGGTAGATTACAACGGTCGTCAGATTGACGGAGATGTAGATCAGGTTCTTTCTTTAGGTGACTTAAAAGGAAAATTCGAAGCATTTGGTTGGACTACCCTAAAATGCAACGGGAATAATATTGAAGAATTACTTAAGTGCTTGGATGAGGCAAAATCGTTAACGGGTAAAGGAAAACCTGTTATGATTTTAATGGTAACCGAAATGGGCCAGGGTGTAGATTACATGATGGGTACCCACAAGTGGCACGGTGTTGCTCCTAACGACGAGCAGCTAGAAAAAGCTTTGGATCAACTCGAAGAAACCCTTGGTGATTACTAATCCTTCCAAAAAAACATTGAAATGAAAATTGAAGTACTAGGACATAAAGATACCCGCTCTGGATTTGGAGACGGTCTTACCGAATTAGGAAGAAAAAACCCAAACGTGGTTGCACTTTGTGCCGATTTAACGGGATCTCTTAAAATGAACGCTTTCCAGGATGAAAATCCCGATCGTTTTTTTCAAGTAGGTATTGCAGAAGCCAACATGATGGGTATTGCTGCTGGTTTAGCTACCAACGGTAAAATTCCTTTCACTGGTACCTTTGCAAACTTCTCTACCGGTAGAGTGTTCGACCAAATCCGTCAATCTATTGCTTACTCGGATAAAAACGTAAAAATATGTGCCTCTCACGCAGGATTAACGCTGGGTGAGGATGGAGCTACCCATCAAATCCTTGAAGATTTGGCAATGATGAAGGCGCTTCCGAACATGACGGTAATTAATCCTTGCGATTACAACCAAACTAAAGCGGCAACCCTGGCAATAGCTGAGCATAACGGACCGGTTTACCTACGATTTGGAAGACCTAAAATGCCCATTTTTATTCCGGAAGACACTCCTTTTGAAATAGGAAAAGCCCTTACCATCCAAAAGGGAACGGACATTTCTATTTTCGCTACAGGGCATTTAGTATGGAAAGCCATTGAAGCTGCCAAAGTGCTTGAGGCCGATGGAATTTCTTGCGAGATTATTAATATCCACACCATCAAACCGCTTGATGAAGACGCCATTTTAGAATCGGTTTCTAAAACAGGTTGTTGCATCTCTGCCGAAGAACACCAAATTGCAGGTGGACTAGGAGAAAGCATCGCCAGAGTATTGGTAAAAAGAAACCCAAAACCAATGGAGTTTGTTGGGGTAAAAGACCAGTTTGGAGAAAGTGGTAAACCCGATGAATTACTAGATAAATATGGATGTGGTGTTGCGGATGTAATTACCGCTGCAAAAAGAGCTATTAGCAGAAAGTAGTTTTAAATTCTAGCATAAAAATTAAGCCCCTCATCGTATTACGGTGAGGGGCTTTTTGTTTCTAAAAAACCAGATCAATTTAAAACCACAGCAATTTCACACCAAAAATCAGGCCTTTCACAACATTGATTAACATTTTTTTAAAAATTAGACTATTTTCGCCTGTTTTTAAAATCAACCGTCAATTTATCATGAAAATAAGGGAGTTACTATCCAAAAAAACAAGTAGTTTTCTTTTGCTACTTTGTTTACAATCCTTTTATCTAAGTAACCATGCTTTTGCGGACATCATCGAATCTAATAAGATTAAGAGTACAATAGATGGATGTCTAATTGACAAAAGCAAAACACTAGAAGAAGACAAAACCATTTGTAGCAATTCGGCAACTACGATACAGATAAATGGTTCGCAGAATTCTTATTTGTACCAACTTGTAAACAAGGCAACCAATCAAAACGAAGGTGACCCAGTGCTTGGTACGGGAGGAGCAATTACCCTACCGACTGGAGCTATTACCTCTTTAACTACTTTTTTGGTAAAGGTTTCATGTGATCCAACCTCCCAGGCTGAAGCACTGCATGATGAAATCACCATTTCGGTTGTTGAGGATACAGAAGCCCCAATTGCAAAAGCAAAAGATATTACGCTTGCTATCGATGGAAATGGGACTTTAACCATTACACCAGAGCAAATAGACAATGGAAGTACAGACAACTGTGAAATTGCCTCCATGTCGGTAAGTCCAAATACTTTCGAAGAAAACCAGCTGGGCGAAAACACAGTAACTTTAACTGTAACCGATAAGAGCGGAAATTCATCGCAGGCGAAGGCGTTTGTTTCAGTTGGTACTCATGCCTTCTATGGTATGACCTATTCGGGAGGAAATGGAAACCATGGGGTGCTTTTTAAATTCGACCCTATAGATGGTTCTTTGCACCCTCAACACAATTTTGACAACGTACAAACTGGTAGTCGTCCCTCCGGAACCCTAATTGAAGTAAATGGGAAACTGTACGGAATGACTCATTTTGGAGGAGCATTTAATAAGGGGGTTTTATTTGAGTTTGATCCATCTGATAATACGATTTCTAAAATATTTGATTTTGATGGGGCCAATTTCGGAGCAAACCCCTTCGGGTCACTTACGGAGCAAAACGGAAAGCTTTATGGATTAACGAAATGGGGCGGCGTTAATGATATGGGAGTACTCTTTGAATATGACCCATCCAATAATTCGATTTCTAAAAAAGTAGACTTTGAATATACCACTAAAGGGAGAAACCCATATGGCTCACTTACCATAGCCAATGGGAAGCTTTATGGTATGACATACGATGGTGGGGTATTTGGTCATGGCGTGCTATTCGAGTTCAACCCTGCAGATAACTCCTTTATCAAAAAAATAGACCTTGAGGCTACCAATAAAGGGAGAAACCCCTATGGATCGCTTACACTAGCCAATGAGAAACTTTATGGTATGACATATGGTGGGGGGACATCTAATCACGGCGTACTTTTCGAGTTCAACCCTACAGATAACTCCTTTACTAAAAAAATAGACTTTGATGGGTCTAATAAAGGACAAGCCGCCCATGGATCGCTTACACTAGCTAATGGGAAACTTTATGGTATGACATATGGTGGCGGGGCATCTACTTCCGGCGTACTTTTCCAGTTCAATCCAGCAGATAACTCCTTTACTAAAAAAATAGACTTTGATAACACCAATAAAGGGAGAAACCCATATGGCTCGCTAACCCTGGCCAATGGGAAACTTTATGGTATGACATCCAGTGGAGGGATATCTAATTACGGAGTGCTATTCGAGTTCAACCCTACAGATAACTCCTTTACTAAAAAAGTAGATTTTAATGGCTCCAATGGAAGATCACCCTTTGGAGATTTAACCTCTGTTATCATAGTTCCCTCCTGCTCTATCGCCGAGCAAACTGCAGAGGCAGACAAAAGCATTTGCCCCAACACTACAACTACCATTACAGTAAACGGCTCGGAAACAGGAGTAAATTACCAGCTATTTAACAAAGCAAACGACCAAAGTGTTGGAAATGCTGTTGCAGGTACTGGCCAAGCCATTACGCTTACAACCAACGAATTGTCTGAGACCACTACCTTCTACGTTAAGGCTACCAATGCCGAAGACGAAAGCTGTAAGCTAAATTTGGCTGATGAAATTAAAATTACCGTAGAAGACAAAGTAGCTCCTACCCTTAATGTTTCTATTTTAAAAGTTTACCTAAACGTAAATGGTGTGGTAGAAATCTCTGGAGAAAACTTTAGATCTTTTGCGCAGGACAATTGCTCCGATCAAAGTGCCCTTAACATCTCGGTTTCTAAAACTACTTTCAATTGCGATAACATTGGAGGAAATCCTGTAAGTGTTACTCTTACCGATGAACAGAATAACAGTAAATCCTATAATGTAACGGTAACCGTTTTAGATAACATTAAACCAAAGGTTAAGGTTAAAAACACCAATATCTATTTAGATGAAAACGGTAAGGCGATCCTTTCCACAGACCAAATAGATAATGGATCTTCAGACAACTGTAGTTTTACACTTAGTGTTACCAAATCTTCTTTTACCTGTGCTAATCTCGGTGAAAACACGGTGTATTTAACTGCCAGGGACCAAAGAAGAAACCAAAACACCAAAGGTGCTACCGTTACGGTATTAGATACCATTGCTCCTACCGTGAAAACAAATAGTATAACTCTTTTAATAACCCAAAACACGGGTAAGGCCTTTTTAGAACCATTCCACATCAATCATGGCTCATTCGATAATTGTGGGATAAAAAACCTTAGGGTTAGCAGATCTGAATTCACCTGTAGCGATATAGAACAAGGTTCTAGTGCCGAAGGAATAAAGGTATGGCTAATTGCAGAAGACGCAAGTAAAAATATCGACTCGGCTATAACAACTGTCTGGTTAGAAAATGAAAACACTTTCCAGTTTGAGTCGATTACCGCATGTAGAAGTTATACTTGGCCTAATAATAACCAGACCTATTACAGTTCAGGATGGTATGAACACGTCTACACCAACAGGTTTGGATGCGATTCTATCGGATGGCTGAACCTTACCATTAATGAAACTTACGAGGACACTATAAAGCATACCTCATGTACAGCTTACACTTGGGATGCCAATGATGAAATGTACTTTAGTTCTGGACTGTATAAGGCAACACTAACTACCGATCAAGGATGTGATTACGATGTTTATCTTGACTTAATCATACAACCTAGAACTGGAGAACAAACCGTATTTGCTTGCGATCCTTTCACTTGGGATAACGGAACAACTTACGATAAGTCGGGTACCTACACATGGGAAACTACTTCTAATAACGGGTGTGACTCTATTGCTACGCTTTTCCTAACTATGGTAAAGGCAGATACCACTTGGTTAAATGTTAGTGCTTGTGAAAGCTATAACTGGAAAAGAAATGATGCCACTTACACTGAGTCTGGAATCTACTCACTCAAGCTGACAAACAAGCACGGATGTGATTCTATTCTTATGTTGGATCTTGAAATTCTTGAGCCAACCGCTTCCAGTACACAACTGTCATCTTGTTCTGCAATTACTTGGAATAACCTAGAAATTGAGCAGTCTGGTATTTATAAAGTACTGCTTACCAATGCTAATGGGTGCGACTCTACAGCTACTCTTGCATTTACCCGTCTTGAGGAAAGTACCAAGGAAATCTTCGAAACCAGCTGTGGGAGCTACTTATGGGAAGTAGCCAACACTACCCTAGATAAATCGGGTGTATATACCCATATCCTTAAAGGCGCTAACAAAAATGGTTGCGATAGTATCCTTTCGCTTAACCTTACCATTAACCAAGCTACTTTTGGTGATACTACGCTAACCGCTTGTGGAGAGTACGTTTCCAAAGCAGGAAACACCTACACCAAATCGGGTACCTATAAGGAGTTCTTTACCAACGCTAAAGGGTGTGATAGTACGTATACCATCAACCTTACGGTAGTAACTTACAAAGATCAACATTGGTATGCTGAAGCTTGTGAGTCGTTTACCTCTAGAATGGGAAATACCTACACAGAATCGGGTACCTACATAGAACGTATCCAAACTTCAGAAGGATGTTTCTACAATCGTTACTTGCATATTACCATTAACAAATCGGTTAAAGACACCATAACTGTTACCAATTGTAACCAGTACTCTTGGGAAGGAGAAGTGTATACGCAAAGTGGAAGCTATACCAAATCTTTTAAAACAGATAAAGGCTGCGATTCCACAGTAACGCTTAACCTTACCATTTTTGAGCCTACAGCTAGCGAAATAACGGTTAGTGCTTGTAAAAAGTACGATTGGGTAATTGCCAAAAGAACCCTAAACGAATCGGGTACATATACCCACACCACTTCTAACGCTAAGGGTTGTGATAGTACCATAACCCTTAACCTAACCATTTTAGCAGAGATTAAAACTCAGCTAAACGTTAGCTCTTGTGAGCCTTATACTTGGAGTAACACTAACGAAACATACGCTAATACGGGAGTATATACCGATACCCTTACTTCTGTTAACGGTTGTGATAGTATTGTGGAACTAAACCTTACCATTAAACCACTAGAATACAACTTTGTGGAAATGGAAAATGGATTTATGGTAACAGGAAACGATATCACTGTAAACTGGTTTAACTGCCAAGATCTAACTAACCCGCTTCCTAAAGCTAACGACAGCACCTTTATTCCACAACAAGATGGCGAATACCTATTTGTTGTAACCAACGGTGCTTGTTCCGATACTTCGGATTGTTACAGTTACACCACAACATCCATTACCCAATTTAATAAGCTTGATACCGATATAAGCGTGTATCCAAACCCAGGTAATGGACTTTACACAGTGGAAATAACAGCCAACCAAAGCACCAACCTTAGCTTCAATGTATTTAACGCGGCAGGAAAATTGGTTTGGTCGGAAAACCCAAAAAGAACAAGTCAGGGATTTGTAATCGATATTCAGAATTTTGCGGACGGGGTCTACTTCCTACAAATTATGGATGGAGAACTACCATTAAATCACATCCAACTGATTAAACATTAATCAAGCAGCTTTAAGCTAATTAAAAAGCCCCCGCTCTTCACTGAGCGGGGGCTTTTTTAATTTTTTTGGAAACCTCTATAGAGGACAATCATATAATAGCATGCTTACATTATTGGTTAGGCAGGTAGCCCTTGATGGATAACAAATTTGAGCGGTTACGCACGCATCTACCTGAGACCCACATTGTACAATATTTGAATTACATCTTAGTGGATTTGTTCCTAAACCCTGATGCTGATGAGATTGAGCATCGTTGAGGGAAGTAACAAAACTTTTTACCTCTAAATCTTTAATTGAAAGTTTCTTTTTCATGGTATTATAGGATTATACTCCAATGGTAGTAAGTAAAAACCAACCCATAATTTTAAGCTTTTAGCAAAATGCAATTCCTGTTGAACCAAATAAACGGCAAAGGGCTTTAAACTGGACTTTTTCGGAAAAAAATAATAGTAATCCAAACTTCAATCCCTTCATCTACAGGGTGTTGTAAATCGCACTTGTAGATTGATTTGGTTCTTCTAACTAAATATTAGCTCGAGACCTATAATAAATAACTTCCTTTAAGGATAACTACCAATCAAAGTTTAATTAATTCAGCAGCTTTTTCTCCATGTCTTTTTCCTTTCTAATCAAAATCTGCCGTCAAATAAAGTTTATTGCACTTTCCTTAAGTATTCCGTTTACATCTTTTTATGTATGGGGTCAATCTGGCCCATGTGATTCACTTTTTATCAACATGGAAGTCACCGATGGTCCCGAATCACTAATTCTTTCCAATGTGCTATTTCAAAACGATTTTGAAAACCCCAAGCATACCAACTTTGTAAACTGTTCACCAGACTTTGCCCAAAATCTAGTATCATCTTTATATGGAGACATTTTCGACCAGCAATGGACGGTTGAAACCATACAAATAAACGGTCCAGAAAATCAGTATCAAGACCCTCAAGGGATAGGTGGAAACTACTGTTTAGGGATGCTGGGTAGAATACAAGACGATAAAATTGCCATAACCATAGATCGCAAAGATTTAGACCTGATAAACCTCCGATTAAATGTATCTGCTATCGATGTTCCACGTTGTGGAGGTCCTTTTGGAGTGGACATCCCAAAATTTAATTTTAAACTATACGACACGCCCTCTGGAATTTGGGATTTTAATAACAGAGGTAGCTTGCTCGATGAAGAGGAAGCTGAGGGAACGACACCCGGGATTACTCCTTTTATCTTTAACTGGGCGGAAATAGATCTACATTTCAACGCCGAGGATGCAAGTGCTAAGCATGTTACACTTTTAATAGACCAAATACATCAATCTGGATATGCCGCCCTCGATAATTTCCTAGTTTCTTCTTCAACAGACTCCAACAAGTTTACCAATCAACTTACTGTTTTAGAAGGTGACACGGCTTGGCTCATTGGTTCGAGTACCAAGGATGTAATTAAAAACGCTACCATAAGCAGCTCTATAGGTACGGCAAGCATAGATGCAGCAACAGGAGAATGGTATTGGGAATTTGTGGCCATTGACGGACCAGATGAATCCCAAATGGTATCGGTAAGCATAGAAAATGACTGTGAAATTGAGGAGTTTGAATTTATTCTAACCGTAAAAAATGTAGCTCCCACAGTCGCTTCAAATGAAAATATCATCTCCACCTGTGGATTAGCGAATGGTACAGGGACCTTTTTCGATCCGGGTAGAGATACGGTTACCCTTGCAAGTAACTTAGGTAACATTTCTTATGACATAGGCAAAGAAGGATCCTGGAGCTGGACTAGCAACAACCTCAACCCCAATGTTGATTCTTTACTGATTCTTTATGCTACAGATTCGGACGGAGCTTCTGATAGCCTGGTTATTCCCATTTTACATCAACATCCACCCATAATTATAAATGAAACGATTTCTGGCTCTTGCCCCAGGGTGGGTTTAGGTAGTATAAATCTTACCGTTTCAGGCGGATGCCCCCCCTACTCCTTCTTATGGAATTTTGGCGATACTACTGCCAATATCGACAGCGTAGAAATAGGAATGTATTGGGTTAAAGTCACCGATAAATACGGTAAAACAGAAAACAAAATTTTCAATGTACCGAATAACAACACCCTAGAGTTGACCAATAACGGAGATAAAATAGTCTATAAAGGTTATCTCCCACTCGCTTGTGACACCCTTATGGTAGAAGCTTCTGGTGGAAAACCACCATATACTTTAAATTGGAGTAATGGAAGTACCGAAAGTGAAATTGTAGTTTGCCCTGATAGTTCAAAATCATTCGTTGCAACAGTCACCGATAGTAAAGGGTGTACAGCAACTTCGATACAGGAGCTTTGCGTAGATGATATTCAAGTTTATGATAACGGAACCGCAGTCCCTAATCGGGTTTACCTTACCCATAAATATTTTATCAACAGAAACTTATATACCAAAACGGTTATTGTCCATCCAAGCGCGGTTTCCCACCATTTAGCACATGGTGATTTATTGGGAGCAAAAGGAAGTATGCGATGTCTTTTTAACAAAGTTGTAATTAATGAGGATGAGGTTTTGGATGACCCCTTTGAAAACGATGCCTTAATAGACCATTGTGTTGCTTTTCCTAACCCATTTAACCCGTCTTTTACTCTTAGAATTGATGCTTCGAAATCTGGAAATGCCAGCATAGAGGTGTACGATAAGCACTTCATTCTGCGCGAAAAGAAAAGCGTTGAACTTACAGCTGGAATAAGCGCTGAGTTCAATTTGGGAAGTGAACTTAGAGAAGGACGCAGTTACGTGGTAAAAATCGTTACCAAATCAGATGTGTTTTATCATCGTCTTTACAAATCTGGAGATGCTTGTCCTACAAATCAATCAAGCCTAGAGCATTAAGGATTTAGATGTTTTTAAGGATGTGTTTGTTCCTTTTTTCAATGGTTTTGCTTAATTCGGAATCTAGTTCCACCTCTTTGGCATAGGCACTCCATTGTTGTACTACTCCCTCCACTAGCTCAATAATCTCCTTTCCTTTTTTTATTGAGTTTTCATTGGCGATTTCAAGTAAATCTCCTTTGCTTATTCCTTGTCTTTTCCCTCTTACGCTTAAGGTTTGTTGGTTTACCCAGAAATTGGTTGGATTGTACGCAAAACACAAATCGTAAGCAGGAGCCAATCGCCATACTCCATCGGGTTTTAATATGAACCCAAAATTTTTGGTATGATCGTCACAATTGCTAGCCAAAACATTAAATACCATCCTGCGATACATTTGCTCGGCATCTCCGTATTTAAGTCTTAGCTGCCGCATAGTTTGGAATAATTGCTCGTAACTAAAAGACAACATATCGTTGTAATCGAAGTGCTGCAACGCACAAAAAGTCTGAACATGAAACTTATGCCCTTCGGGGTCCCTGTCAAATCGTTGGGTTAGAAAATGAGCTCTTCCATTTTCCTCCAGCAAACTACAGGGCATCATATCAATTCCACAGTCCTTAGCCATAAGGTGATAAGCATACTCCACCCTTCCCCAACCTTTGCTTGTTCCCAATTGCACCGCGCTTACTCCATCTAATTTTATCATCCAATGTTCAAAGCCCGGTGTTGGAGTCCCCTGGCCAGATTTTATAGCTCCAGTTTTGGGGTTAAAGGCAATTACGGCCTTCGGGCGCGCACCTCCGGCTGAGGTCCCTATTTTTAGGAGGTCCTTTATCATCTCCTCCTCTTCCTTGTTCACTGTTGTTTGGAATTGCTCTCGCTGATCAAGCACCTTTTTGGCTATTTCGACCAAACCTCCGAGCTCCAAATCATTTTGTTTTTCTTGCTTGGGGTGGATTACTGGTTTGAATTCAAGTGCCCCCATGGCTCGGGTTCCCATAAAGCAAAGCTGCTCAACAGGATTCATACTCCCGGGTTGGCGACCGTTTCTAACCAACCAAACATCCATTAATCTATTTCCATATCGATCGGGCAAGGCATCTGCCAACAAGCCCGGTAGCCCTTTAAAAGTATCCTCATCGGCAGATCTTGGTCTTCGCAATTCTGGAAAGCTGTGTACCACGGCACCTTGCTTTAAAGGCATTTTAATTGGGGATAAATCCCATCCCTTTTTAATAAAATCTGGATGATACTGAAAGCTCGCATAATTTTGATCGGCCAACCAGCGAACAGCTCCAACGGGCTCCCCCCACAAAGAAATTTCTGCTAAATCTACCATCCCAAATCTTCTTTACCCTCGTTGCCCTTTTCAGGTCTGGCTCTTTGTCTTTCTTGCTTTTTAAGCTTGGCATATTCTAATGGACTAATCTCCTCTTTCCACTCGAATTGGTTTAGTAATGAAAGTGCGTCTAAAGCCCTTAGAATTTGAATTAGCGACCGGGTGTTTAAGGCCTCCCCATTTTCTGCCTGACTGATGGTCCAACGGTTTAATCCAGCATCATCTGCCAATTGTTGTTGGGTTATATTTTTAGCCAGGCGGCGTTGCTTAATGTAATTCGCAATGGCCTCTATTATCTCCTTATCACTCTTATACGCTAAACTCATGATGGGTTATCCTAACATTAGTAAAGTAAATTTAATCTTTTGTTTGTAAAAACCAACAAACTCAGCATTTCACTTCTTATAATGATTGTTTTTACTAACATTAAAAATGTTAAAGCATTTTTATGATGGTTTTTTCCTACACTGGTTTTGAGTAAAAATAAAAATCAATAACCCATTAAATGTTACTCATGTTTTAGCAGCTAAAAGACTTAGTATTTTCGCGCTCCTCAGAAACTAAGGCAATGGAAAAACTATCTCAACATCTTGCACCTACTAGTCCTACTCCGCTTAACTTATCTATTTCTCGAGCCGAAGGATCGTATTTGTACAGTGCCTTTGATAGACCTTACCTAGATTTTATAAGTGGAATTGGCGTATCCAATATGGGCCATAAACACCCCGCCGTTGTTAAAGCCATAAAAGACCAGGCCGATAAACACCTCCACGTAATGGTGTATGGCGAAATGGAGCAAACCGTGCAAACCGAATTCGCCAAATTATTAACCCAACAAACTCCAAAGCACCTCAACGCCGTTTACTTTGTCAATTCTGGGACAGAAGCCAATGAGGCGGCGATAAAACTGGCGAGAAGAGTTACCGGAAAATCCGAAATAATCGCATGTAGAAAATCCTATCACGGTTGCACTACCGGCTCCCTTGCCATTTCGGGAAATGAAATGAAAAAGTACGCCTTCAGACCCTTGATGTCTGGGGTAAACTTTATTAGTTTCAATAAACTCGAGGATCTTAACCGAATAACGAAAGAAACCGCAGCAGTTTTTATAGAAACCATTCAGGGAGATGCAGGCATTAGAATTCCAGACAAAGAATGGATGAAAGCCCTTAGAAAGCGTTGTGACGAGACCTGTACCTTACTGGTTATGGACGAAATTCAGTGCGGTATGGGTAGAACTGGAAGTCTATTTGCATTTGAGCAATTCGGGATAAGCCCAGACCTACTAACCTTGGGAAAAGCGTTAGGCGGAGGTTTACCCATTGGAGCATTGCTGGCATCGGAAAAAATGCTTAACCAATTTGCCTCAAACCCGGTTTTGGGACATATCTCCACTTTTGCTGGTCACCCCTTAGCATGCGCAGCTGGATTAGCCAATTTAGAAGCCATGTTGGAGGAAAATGTAATTGCCGAAGTTGAAAACAAAGGGAAATTGCTACACCAACTTCTACAACATCCTAAAATTGTTGAGGTTAGATGGAAGGGCTTATTTTTTGGCGTTGAACTTGGTAATGCCGAGGAGGTTAAACAAGTAGTAGAAGCCTGCCTTCAACAAGGTGTTCTGGTTTATTGGTTTCTAAGCAGTCCGAACAGCTTTAGAATTGCTCCACCACTTAATATTTCTATAGAAGATTTAAAATTTGGTGCCAACGCTATAGTTAACGCCCTTAATCAGCTTTAAGACTTATTTGCTCCTACACGGGTAGATTTCCCTTCAACTTTTGGAGGCATGGTACCGAAAATAAAGTCCCAAAGGGGTGTGCTTACCCCAAAGGCCTTATCCTCGTATTTGTAGTGATGCAAATTATGGTGTTTCCACAGGTATCCAAACATATTGTTTGGCGCTCGGCGCGTATGTACTATATAATGCACAAAAAGGTATCCACCATAACCAAGGATAAATCCAGAGAAAAAATGGTAGGAAAAGTTCCCCATTGCTAAATACAGCATGTAAAATAGCAACCCTGCTACAAGCAATGCAACAGGCAAGGGCAAGGCCAATCTGTCTTTATCTTTAGGAAATTCGTGATGATAGCCATGTACCTTATACTGCCAGGCTTCCTCTTCTTTGTAATCGTGCGAATGATAGGTAAATCTATGGATTAGATATTCCATTAAGGTAAACAACAGCAGGCCACAGATAAACATACTAGCCTCCATCCAAAACGATAATCCTGAATTTAAATAACCATAACCATAAAAGATAACAGAGATGGCTGTGTAGGCAGATACCACAACAATAGAGTTTGTTCGTGTTAGTTTTTCCAATACTGGATTATCGAACATTTTCGACTCAGCTGCCTTGCTTGGGGGTGTAGTAGTTTGAGTGCTCATATCGTAGGGTATTGTACCACCAAGATAAAATAATCACCCGTAGATTTAGAAAATTAACGCTCTTGTTTTAGTTTTTTTAATGAACAATTACCAGTTGAAAGACACTATTATCATTACTAATACTGATTTGAAGCCAACATTACCAGTGTACATGCAGGCAACACCGCCACTCCTTTAGACTTTAAGCTATCCATTAATGGCGACTCGGTACCAGGATTAAAAATAACTCTATTGGGAGGATACTTTTCCATGTAGGCCGCCACTGCTTCTTGGTGTCTCGGTCCAACGTATAGGGTTACCGTATCTACTTTAAAATCGGGAAATTCTGTCATAAATGGAACTCCAGACACTTCTCCACTTTTTAAACTCACCGCATAAATAGGCTGTACCTTATTTTCCACCAACCTATTGATAGCTAAATAACTATATCGCTGAGGATTTTCACTTGCTCCTACTACTAATGTACTTTTATTCATTTTTCAATTTCTCTATTTGATCCAGTATTGCCGTTAAGTGCTCTAAGTTGGTCGCTACGTTCATGATGGATACTCGAAAGTAAAACTGGCCAGAAATTGTAGTTCCTACTATGTAGTGGGTTCCCTGCTTAATTAATCCATCTAGAAACGCCAGAGCACTTGATTTATCTACGTTTTTCAGTTTAAAACATACAATATTGGCCTCTGGCTCTTGGAACAACTCCCATGCAGATCGCTTTTTAATTTCTGCCGCGAATTGATGGGCCAAATCAACCAAGTATTCCATCATTCTTGCCATTTCTGGCTCGCCTAACCACTTTAAGTTGGCGTAGGCTTTTAAGCCCATCATCAGCTTGGTACATTCTAAGGTTCGCAAGCCACTTTGCGCATAAGGCTCAGAACTTTCCTCTGGCCATAAATAGGCTGCATCTTGCTTAAATGTTTTATAGGAATCTAGACCATTTTTAAACAAAACAGAGGTGGTAAGTGCCGGAGTAAAGCCCATTTTGTGAAAGTCGATCACCATAGAATTTGCCAATTCTGCCCCTTTTAACAAGGGTTTAAGCTTTTGCGATAACTGAAATAGCCCACCATGAGCGGCATCGACATGGAACCAAATTTTTTCTTGTTGGCAGATTTCTCCCATGGCCTGCAGGTCATCGAAAATCCCAGGTCCGGTGCTACATGCCGATCCAACAACGGCAATAATTTTTCGATTTTCCTTGCGTACCTCTGCAATTGCTTTTTGCAGGGCCTCTCCGGTTATTTTATGTTGGTCATTGGGTTTTATCTTGCACACCCCTTTTGCACCAAATCCCATAATACGAACGGCTCTATCCACACAATAATGAGCATCCTCTGAAACCAATACCGTATAATGGTCCTCCACACCTTTTTCCCAGACATCATCAAATGCTTGCCTTGCCGCTAACAATGCTGTTAGATTTCCTATTGAGCCCCCAGAGGTCATGATTCCTTCCGCATCATCCCACCCAAATGCTTTTCTCAACCTTTTAAGTACTATGCGCTCTATTGCGTTTGCGGCCTGGCCCATATCGTATACCGCCATTCCCTGGTTAAAGTAATTTGCCAAATATCCTGCCAATGCGGATGGAATACTGGGGGGAACTACCTGATGACCAGCGTATCCAGGATGATATAAATGGTTGGAATAATTGAAAATTTTGGAGAGATCAGACTGCCAGTTTTCTGAAGATTCGAAATCAGCGATTACTTTCTGAATATCGGTTTTTTTGAGCACAGGTACTTCAGATTGCTCTTGTAACTCAGTCCAATTGTTGATTTGACCATGAACACTATCAATAAACTGTTTCCAATAAGCTCTATCGTAAGCCAAAAAATTCCCCATACCCAAGAATAGCTAATAAGCGGACTAAAAGTAGAGAAGGCTTGTTAATAATTACAAGCCCGAAGATTTCTTTATGAATTTTTGCACTTGAGTGAGCCCCTCAAACTCCATAACTACCGAATAAACTCCTTCTTCTAAATTTTCGGTGTTAAGCTTTAATTTCTCAAAAGCTTGCACGCGATATTCGGCTATTTCTCTACCAGAGGGATCTCGCAAACTTAATACTAGAGGTTTTCCTTCCTTATTTTCTATCCAAAGATGGTCATCCACCGGGTTAGGATAAAAATACAAAGGCAGTAACTCTCGCTGTTCCTCAATATCGGTAAAGGGTTCTGTGTACTTTACCACCAATTTTGGAGCCCTCCTTAAATCTCGCTCAAAAGCCATGGCATTTCTATTTCCACTGCCTTCGATTAGAAAACCTATAGCATTAAGTCCGTTGATTTCCGTGAAATTTTCCTCCAGTATTTCACTTAAATCAGGACTTCGCTGGTCTGCATTTTGCAAGTAGGGATAATTCCATTCCGGAACATCCCAGAGAGCGAAAGCAGATGTTCTTTCGCGCGAGCTCAAATCAAATCCCAAGTCTTGAAAAGGGCCGGTATTGCTTGTAGAAATTCCATAAATAAGCACCTGAGCTGGACCAGATTCACTATCCTCGGAGGAACTAAATTGTATATATGCTTCATTTATTTTGGCTTGGGGACTAAGGTCCATCCCCTCAAAATATAGGCCTACAATTGTTGATGCGCTCCCCAACAATGCATCCCGAGACCCCAAGGCGAGATCATTTCCACCTACATCTACAATACCCGTTACTTTAGACTCCTCGGCATCGAAAGAACCATTTATTATTCCGGGGTCACTCTCTTTAAGCTCTATGTAGAATGGCAGCGCTAAACTCACTGCCTGCCCCTGATTGGAGTTCACGATAATTTGTAAGTTGTGTTTCCCTGGATTTAAATCGGAAAGCAATAGTGCATTAGTACTTCCGGGCAAATCGGCTTTTAAGGTATTGTTGAGAAAAACTCGCACACGGGTTAATTCTCCCCCTCCTTTAACCCCCGCTTCCCAAGAAATTTCAATGTTTTTATCGTTGCGGTATTCTCCAAAATTGGGATGAATAACATTTACAAAGGTTTCACCTTCTTTAATACGAGGTATTTCAATTTGAAAAGCTCCATCCATAGGGATTATTTGAGCTCCCTCTGGAGTTTCAAACTTGTTTTCACCGAATCGCTCAGCCACCGAGCTACCATTATTTACCCGTACTGCTCTAATTATGGCCCGATCACGCTCCACCAACACCCATTTTAACTGATTATCCATGGTGGCATCTAAGGTCCAGTGACGAGTATCGTTAGCGCTATCGAGACTGTTGGCTATGGTACCATCACCAAAATAAGTTACACCCTTGATCGGTTCCTTTAAAAATCCATCCTCAGAACCATTACCCTCAAATGGAATCATGGGTTGGGTTATTTTATTTAGACTTCCACCTCCTTCGTATGCCAAATCAAATTGAAACTGGTTAAACAATGGGGCCCATCTTATTTTGGCTTCCTCGTTATCTGATACTCCCTTAGTATGAACCCTAAAGGGTCTGTGATAAGCAGCCATTTTCCAAAATTTGGAAGAGGCATTTAAACTCAATGAATTTGCCATCCAAAGGCGTTGTTCCTCGCTAGATGACTCATTGGTATTTAGCAAGTACAGTGCCAGTTGGTTCTCCCCTACCGGCAAATAGTAGTAGGAATCTTCACTTTGCAAGCCAAAAATATCCACCAAATCCGTTGAAGCATCCTCATCTCCCAGCACAGGCACTATGGGGTATACCCTTCCATCCGAAGATGTTGCCAATTGCCAATCATCTAGCCAAGCTTCCCACTCAATTGGCAAACTAAAGCCAGTAAAATCTCCACCCAGCACCACCAAATCGGGTTTTAGTTTTGCTATAAGCGAAAAGGCCTCCTGCCGTAACTGGCGATTGCCTGTCATATTTGCCCCACATACCAAACTTAGTGGGACATCCATATTTTCTGGAGTAGTTTTAAAATAGAGTCTTTCCGACACGCCATTATCATCGACCACCACGAAAAAATAGTCGCTTCCGGCTTCTAGATTTGAAAGTTCAACGAATTGATTGAGCATGCCTTTGCTGTAGGTGAAACGCTGAGCTACTTGACTAAATGGGTAATTATTTGGATCTGTTCCGCCGTCTTGGGTTCCGTAATATACCCGGGCTGTTCCCCCAAAAACCTGCTGAAAGGCAATGGTCATGTTATTAGAGGGGTTCTTGGTCGCTACAAGACGAATACGCGAAATTTCGGCATTCGAAATCAAGGAAAAACCTAAGAATAAAATAACAAGTACAAATCGTTGCAAAGCGTTGGTATTGGTTCGACTAACTAAAATAGAGGTTGAATTTTAATTACCTATAAGTATTCGATGGATTACGCTATTTTATTTCGAATTACCCCTAAGACGTTGTTCTTGATATGTCTAGACACAGAATCCATCCATGAATCTTAGTCATTTTTAATATTTTATTTCTCTAAATCTCAATTGGTGAATATTTTTTCAATCAATTTTTGTTTTTACCATATTTTATTTCTTCATTTGCAACGTAAATAACACAGAACCATGTCACAAAGCGCTTCTTTCTTCTATTATTACTTTAATTATTCTGGATAAGAAGCTAGGTATATATTGATCAATTTTAAAAGCCTGCTTCTACCGAAGCAGGCTTTTTTTTTTACTCAACATTATGAAATCAAACACTTTCTATTTCTGGTATTACTTCTATAACACGCATCAAAGCGAATAGGGAGATATTATGCAATAATGATTTAAGGCCACTCCCATCGAGTGGCCTTTTTTATTCCAACCAACTATGAAATTAAAAATTGCAATTCAGGGAATTAAAGGAGCCTTCCACGAGGAAGCCGCGATCAGAGCATTTGGTGAAAATATAGAATGCCTTTGCTGTCAGAATTTTCCAGAAGTAATAAAGGCACTCGATGGTAATGAAGCGGATTACGCAGTGATGGCCATTGAAAACACCATTTCTGGAACCATATTAAATAACTACAACCTTATTAGAGAGGGCAATTGCGAAATGGTAGGAGAAGTGTTTGTACCAATTAAGCAGTACCTAGGTGCAATACCCGGTTCTACCTTAACCAACTTGCGAGAAGTAAGATCCCATTACATGGCATTAAACCAGTGCAGAGACTTTTTTGAGGCATTCCCCAAAATTGATCTTGTTGAAGCCAGAGACACCGCTTTTGCCCTAAAAGAAATAGCTACCCTAAATGACCCCGGCTTGGCGGCCATTGGAAGCATAAATGCCATAAAGGAATATGGTTTAGAAGTTTTAGCTAATAACATCCAATCCAACCAAAACAACATCACCCGATTTGCCATCCTGGGAAAGGAATCCGAACCGGTCTTTGGAAATAAAATCAGTTTATCGGTGATTTTGCAAGACACTCCTGGCGCCCTCGCTAATTTGCTTACGGTTGTTCATAAGCTAAAAATAAACCTTACAAAAATCGTCTCGGTCCCTATTCCCGATAGCGTTTTTCGATATCGATTTTACCTAGAAATAGTGCTGCCAAGCCCTCACATTTTTGAGAGCAGTATGCACGAAATCTCCTTTTATCTGGACGATTTAGAAATTCTTGGCAGGTACAATAGTTCACCCTGTCCAACCCCAAAATTTGAGCAAAACGATAACATTTTAACCCCTCAATTAATATGAAAAAGAGAATTATATCACCACTTATTCCCGAGCATCAACCGCTTGTAATAGCAGGCCCATGTAGCGCGGAAACCGAAGAACAAGTATTGGAAACCGCAAAGGCTTTAAAACAAGACCAAAGAGTTAATGTATTCAGGGCCGGAGTATGGAAACCTAGAACCAGACCTGGATCTTTCGAGGGTAATGGAAGTAAAGCCCTGCCCTGGTTACAACGTGTTAAAACCGAAGTAGGACTGCCCGTGGCCATCGAAGTTGCAAACGTAAAACACGTTTACGAGGCACTTAAGGCCGGAATAGATATTTTATGGATAGGAGCTAGAACCTCGGCAAACCCATTTGCCGTGCAAGAAATAGCAGAAGCACTTGCTGGAGTTGACATCCCCGTTTTGGTAAAAAACCCAGTAAACCCAGATGTAGCTCTTTGGCTAGGAGCGCTGGAAAGATTAGAGAAAAAAGGGATAAAAGACCTAGGAGCCATACACCGGGGAGTCAGTCAGTTCGAAAAATCCACCCTTAGAAATAAGCCGGCATGGCAAATGGCTATTAAATTTCGAGAGGAAGTTCCAACCATTCCCATTATTAACGATCCCAGCCATATTACCGGTAACAGGGAACTAATTGGCAGTATTGCGCAAACAGCTTTGGATCTAAACTTCGACGGGCTAATGATAGAAACCCATCCCAACCCAGATGAGGCCTGGAGCGACGCCAGTCAGCAGGTTACTCCCGAACAACTGAGTTGCATCCTAGATCAGCTTATTATACGCACCGATGAAACTCCTTACACGGTTCAAAAAAATATAGACGAACTAAGGAATTCTATCAATTACATAGACGACCAAATTCTGGAGCTATTGCAGTTCCGTATGAATGTTGCTTTAAATATTGCCCGTTTTAAAAAGGAGAACAACATGACAATTTTCCAGGCAGAGCGCTGGAATGAACTTCTTTTGAAAAACAAGGCCAAGGGAGAAAAACTAGGCTTAACCCCAACCTTTGTTTCTAAGGTTTACCGAACTATTCATCAAGAATCAATTGATAACCAAGGTAAAATTTTCAGTGATGTTATCAATGTATAATCTATCCGAAATAACGGTTTCTAAAGCCCCATTGGTAACAGAACTAAATGATCTTTTAAAAGACAAAAACACGGTAGCCTTGGTGGATGAAAATGTTGCCAAAATCTATGCTGGTCTTTTTAAAGACGTTTGGAATAAGATAATCCTGATAAGAGCAGGTGAAGGCGCTAAATCGCTGGTGTATACGGAAATTGTGATACAACAATTGCTCGAGTTAAACATAGACAGGTCATCCAATTTAATTGCTGTTGGCGGTGGGGTAACCTGCGATTTAACAGGGTTTATCGCAAGTACCATTTTCAGGGGGATAAACTTTTCTTTTATCCCCACTACCCTTCTTGCGCAAGTGGATGCGGCAATTGGCGGTAAAAATGGTGTGAATTTTAACGGGTACAAAAATGTTATTGGAACCCTTCAGCACCCCGATTTAATTCATATAAACATCAACTTTCTTAATACTCTCTCAGATATAGAGTTCACAAGCGGCATGGCGGAAGTTATAAAGCATGCTTGCATCCATTCTTTTGGGTACTTCGAATTTCTAAAGCGAAATGCAGCCGAAATAAAAGAGAAAAACCCAGAGATTTTACTGGAGATGGTTCGACAATCAGTTGAAATCAAAGCCCAAATTGTGGCAAAAGATCCCAAAGAAATTGGTGGAAGAAAAATTTTGAATTACGGACATACCTATGGGCACGCCATAGAAACCCATTTAAATATCCCACATGGTTTTGCGGTAAGTATGGGGATTATTGTAGCAAATGAACTGGCTGAAAAACAAACGGCTTTATCTGAAAAGGAACAACTAGAAATTAAAAACTTACTCAGACAATTTGGATTACCTACAGACCTCAGCTCATTAGAATTTAATGCATTAAAAAACAAAATTTCAAAAGACAAAAAGCGCATCCAATCTAAAATCGACTTTATACTGCTCGAAGAAATTGGTTCGCCAAAAATTAAAGCCATAGACCTATGCGACCTACCCTAAGCATTCCCCCCTTTAAGTACAGCGGAGAAATAATTGCACCCGCATCAAAAAGTGTTTTACAAAGAGCTATTGCCATTGCCAGCCTCCAACCACGGAAAACGATAATAACTGGATACACCCCAAGTAATGATGTAGAAGCAGCTTTGGAAATAGCTAGCAGAATTGGTGCCAGCTGGGAAATAAACGATCGTGAACTGCAAATTATCGGCACAAAAAATGTCGACCTGGAAACCATAGAGATAAACTGTGGAGAAGCAGGTTTAAGCACTCGAATGTTTGCTCCCATAGTTGCAACGCTATCTAGGCAATGCAGCATTTCCGGTGAGGGATCCCTTTTATACCGCCCCCTACCTGGTATTATCGACGCGCTGGAGCAGCTGGGAACACGAGTGAAATCCAATAATGAGAAACTACCCATTTTTACTGAAGGAAAAGCCCAAGCTCAAAATATCAGTATTGATGGTTCGCACAGCTCGCAACTGCTTACAGGATTGCTAATTGCGTTATCCCATCAACCCCTAAAAACAAAAATCTCAGTTAGCAACCTTAAAAGCATACCTTATGCTCAAATGACCTTGGATTTGCTTCAGGAGTTTGGAATCCACATCGAAAACAGGGAGTTCAAGGAATTTGTAATTCCTCCTTTTAACCCATCCCTTACGCAGGACATTCATATCCATGCAGAAGGTGATTGGAGTGGTGCTGCTTTTCATGTGGTGGGAGCCGCAATTTCGGGCAAAGTGAAATTACTGGGCTTGGATATAAACTCTTCTCAAGCTGATATGCAAATCATACATGCCATAGACAAGGCGGGGGCGCGTTGGTCCTGGAATCAGGAAGAAAAGTCAATTACCGTGGAGAAAAACCAACTCAATGCATTTGAGTTTGATGCAACCCATTGTCCAGATCTTTTCCCTCCGTTGGCCGTTTTGGCTGCAAATTGCAAAGGAACCTCTGTAATTCACGGAACACATCGTTTAACGCACAAAGAAAGTAACCGAGCATTAACCATTCAGGAGGAACTTTCTAGGTTGGACATTGCAGTTGAACTGGAAAACAACACGATGAAAATCCATGGGTTCCCTGTTCACAGTGGTTCCATTTCCTCCAGAAACGACCATAGAATAGCCATGATGGGGGCTACTTTTGCAGCCGTTTCGAAAGCTCCGATTATCATCGAAAAACCAAGTGCCGTTCAAAAATCTTACCCTTCATTTTTTAATGACATAGAACCTATGTTCAGCAACATTTCTAACTAAAAACAAAGGCCGTCTGAATACTCAGGCGGCCTTTAAATAAATCGCAACAATTAAGAAAACTCTACTGCTTTAAAAAGCTTTCGCGAACTCTAGTTCCAGCTTTATTTGTTAATTCGAGTATATACATTCCTCGGTCTAAACCGGATAAATCTATTTTAAAGTCCTTCTTGTTAACGCTACCCTCAAAAACCCTTTTACCATCGGTTGACCAAACAGCGGCGGTTTTAATAATCTGACCCGACGTAATGTTTAGCTCATTAGAAACTGGGTTTGGATATAAACCAACCTGAATATCACTTTCATAATCAGATATTTCTGTAGTTGTAGCGCAAGATTCGTCGTCCTGGATATTTCCACATTGCTTACTAGACGCTAAGAGTGGATGATCTCCATACTTAGATTCCAATAGCGCCAAAGCTTCCTCTACATTATCCTTCGCTACATTAATGTTCCTGAGGTAATTAGTAAAGGTGGTGTCCTTTCCTATGGCAATTGCAAGGGTAAATCCAATCTTTTCCCCTGGCATAAAAGACTTGCCATTTAACAAAACCAAGCTGCGTTTATCACCCTGTGGCACACCAGCATTTTCTGGGGTCCATCCTGTTCCTGAAATAGCATCTCCATCGAAGGCATATCTCGTAACTGGAGCATTAGGATCCCCGTTGAACCCGTTGCCTGATTTACGCATACACTCCCCATTATCTATGGCACTTAAAGCTTCGTGAATTGCAGTATCCAAAGCAAAAGCGCTAAATCCTTCTAAAGAAACATTTCCACTAATTCCACACCCAAAAGAGGCAACGGCAAGGGCAGGCGGGTTACTCCCCCAAGCATCTTCGTCGTCTGCATCTCCATTGTATGCATAAGCAATTCCTCTGGTAGAATCGCTTCCATATTGGTCATCATTTGCAAACCCAATATCAAAATCCATCCAAAAACCAGATTTCAGTAAATCAAACTCATGCATGCCTCGGTTGTATAGCTCCACATTTACAAAAACTACATTTTCCAGAACACTTTCCTCTTCCGTTTGAGGGGTAATAGTGAAAATCTGTAAATGCTTCTCCACACCCATCCTAAGATGGGCAGGCATTCCATTGTCGTTCTTTATTTGATAAATTATCTGATCCCCAACAATATCAGGGTAATCGCCATTTTCTGGATCGTAAATACCGTTTTTATTAAAATCTACAAATGGAGCCATATTTGCCATTTCACCAATGCTAGTATCTCCTTGTGCTGGCCAAAACTTAATAGAGAAAGGTACGGTGTAGTTGGGATCTGAATAGTTTGCCTTATGGGCTTCTATTTCCTGTGAACTCACCTTAACCAAAGACCTTGCTGCACGAAACCTATTGGTGTTCATTGTACCCTTTTCATAGGCAGCATCACCTGTTGGATAGAATGTTTCATAGATGGTTTTTCGGTCACCGTCCTGATTGTATCCCGAAAACCAAAAATTACTAGCATAGATCAGCGTGTTGCCATCGAAACTCAATCCTTTAGCCTCACTACCATCATCATAAAAAACTCCCTTCTCATTTAAAACTGGGATTCGCCAATGATTGGTGGTTAAAACCTCCTGCTGAGCGTGCAAACTCATGCCTACTAGGGCACTTGCAAAAAAAGTAAGAAACTTATTCATTTTGTAGGGTTTTTCTGGATGATGAATATATGTAATGTCAAAATAGTTTACAAATAAGCTCAGATAGTTTGTTATTTATTTCGGGGCATTGAAGAAAGTTTTGTTTTGTTATCAACAGGTCTGCGCTATCATTGGCTATATTTTTATTTTGCGATTGCTAGTGCCAGCCATGAAAGTCTGTATTGCCGAAAAACCAAGTGTAGCCAAGGAAATTGCCAAAGTAATTGGTGCCGATAGGCGCATGGATGGATATTTCGAAGGAAATGGATACCAGGTAACCTGGACTTTTGGCCACTTTTGCACCCTTCTCAACCCTGAGGAATATTTCCCCCAATGGAAACGCTGGGATATTTACCAACTTCCCATGCTCCCAAAACGCTTTGAAACCAGAGTAATGGACGATCGCGGGGTAAAAAAGCAATTTAAAATTATAGAAACCCTACTCCAAAAAGCACAATTGGTAATCAATTGCGGGGATGCCGGTCAGGAAGGAGAATTAATTCAGCGCTGGGTTATAAAACACGCGAATTACACTGGTGAGGTGCAACGTTTATGGATTTCCTCCCTTACAACCGAAGCTATTAAAGAGGGTTTCGAAAAGTTGAAACCCGCCACCGAGTTTGACAACCTTTTTTACGCAGGGTCTTCCCGTGCCATTGGGGACTGGCTTTTGGGTATGAATGCAACACGGCTTTACACACTTAAATACGGTGGATATAAGCAGTTGCTTTCCATTGGCCGCGTTCAAACACCAACGCTTGCCATGTTGGTGCAACGTCATCAGGAAATACAAAACTTTAAACCTGAGCCCTACTGGGAATTACAGACTAAATATCGCGAGGCGATATTTAACCATACCGAGGGTAAATTTCATCAAAAAGAAGAGGGAGAAAAACTTTTAAACCTGGTTAAAGGAAAAGACCTTGAGATTCAGGATATAGAGCGAAAAGATGGTAAAGAATATGCGCCCAAGCTTTTTGATCTTACAAGTTTACAAGTCCACTGTAATAATAAGTTTGGATTTACTGCAGAGCACACCCTAAAGTTGGTTCAAAAATTGTACGAAATGAAGGTGGTGACCTACCCTAGGGTAGATACGACTTTCCTTCCTAACGACATGTACCCCAAAATTCCAGGTATACTAAAAGGATTAAAACAATACGACCAATTAACTAGTCCACTACTCTCCAAGAAGATTCGCAAGCCAAGCAAGGTATTTAACGACAAAAAAGTAACCGACCACCATGCTATTATACCTACGGGGGAAGAAAAAAGTTTAGCTCCAGACCAATTTAAGGTGTACGACAGCATAGTACGCAGGTTTCTTTCCGTATTCTACCCAGATTGCAAAGTCGCAAAAACTACAGTTAGTGCTGAGGTTGAAAAGGTGGCTTTTGTAGCCAAGGGTAAGGAAATATTAGAACCCGGTTGGAGGGTAGTTTTTCAGAAAACCTCGGACGAACAGGACGAAGAAACCAACAAAGAAGACGACGGAATACTTCCCAATTTTGAAAAAGGGGAAAAAGGTCCACACGAACCTAGCTTTGTGGAGAAAATAACCAAGGCCCCAAACAATTATTCTGAAGCTACCCTGCTCAGAGCCATGGAAACGGCGGGCAAAAATGTGGAGGACGAAGAATTAAGGGAATTGATGAAAGCAAACGGCATTGGCCGACCATCCACACGTGCAAGCATCATTGAGACCCTGTTTAAGAGGAAATACGCCAAAAGAAATAAAAAGCAGGTGCTACCAACGGCCTTGGGAATTCAGCTAATTGAAACCATTCAAAACGAATTATTGAAATCGGCCGAGTTAACAGGCCATTGGGAGAAACAACTCAAGGAGATTGAAGATGGGTCTTACTCCGCCGTGGATTTTATCCACAACATGAAAGTTATGGTTCACGAATTGGTTCAAGAGGTTAAAAAAGAACGCGGAAAAATCCTCACTCCACCCCCTGAAGAAACCGAGGTAGAATCTACGTCCAAAAAAGCAGGCACCACTAAAAAGAAGGCAAAAAAAGAGCTAATTGGATTTACTTGTCCCAAGTGTAACTCGGGAAAAATCTTAAAGGGTAAAAACGCCTATGGTTGTAGCAATTTCCAAAGTGGTTGCAAAATGGTTTTACCCTTTAAATACGAGGGAAAAAAACTTACCGAAAATCAATGGTTACGGCTATTAGAAAAAGGAGAGACAACTAGCATTAAAGGTTTTGTGCATAACGGCGAAAAAACCGAAGGCAAGCTGAGGTTAACAGATCAATTTCAAATTGAACTTATAGCCTCCAAAGACAAAAAAACGGACGCCCCCATTGCGGCCATGCCTTCTTGCCCAAAATGCAAAAAGGGCACCATTATAAAGGGGAAGTCGGCCTATGGATGTTCGGAATGGAATTCAGGTTGCGATTTTAGATTCCCCTTTGATGAAATCAAAAAAAGAGCCGAAGGCAAAGCCCTTACAAGAGATCTGGTTCTATCTATTATTTCTAGCTAGGATCATCGCCTAAAAATCTGGAAGATACCAGACAGGTCAAAAACCTCCCTTTTCTAACCAATCTGCACCCCCTATCTCACATACATTTTAAGAGTAATCACACCAGTACTGGCATGTATTTGAACAAAATAAACGCCTGCATTCAAGTTGTTTAGTTCTAATTTCTCACTGTATGCTCCTGCTTGAAGCAGCCCCTTATATTCAGAAAAAATTACTCTTCCCTGCACATCCTGAATTACAACACTAACTTCGCTTGCACGTTTAAGTCGATAATCCAACGTAGCTTCTCCTTTATTGGGATTGGGGTAAACCTGTGCGGATTCAATTTCAGAAGCCAACTCCGTTACCCCAGTTGGATCGGAATTCTTATCCCCAACAAAAATGTCATCGATGTACAGATTATTTCCACCATCGGTAACATTTACAATTTTCAAAATAACGTGCTCCTCGTTTCGGTATTTCCATAGTAAAACGCCGGTTTCGTCCCATTGCGAGGAATCTGGTATAAAATAGTCTGTTGTAGTAGGAGCTGTAGCGAGCGACTCTTGGGTCTTATACATCACTTGCTCAAAAGAAGCTCCGCAATCTGTTGACAGTAAAACCAGCAGCTCATCCGAATAGGTTTCATCGGATTTCGCATAAGCATACTTTATTCTCAGCAAGGGCGTACTCGTTGCCGAAGCCAAGTTTAATGGTGGCAAAATAAGTTCGTCTGCCGACCCATAATTGGTATTGATTAGGTTGTTAATCCGCAGGGAATATCTACCGGAAAACGCGGCATTTGAATCAAGTTCCCAGGTGATTCCACCATCGTGATTAACCAATTCTAAACTCGCGGGCGGATAATTTCCAGACTCCATATCCTCGAAGAATGGTAAATCGGCACCAATTCCGGGTTCGCTTACTTTGATATAATCGGTTTGGATAATACTATCCTTATTGCCCAAAGCATCTTCGATTACTAATTTAACATCGTATTCACCAGCTTCAGTGTATGTTACTTGGGGGTTTTGCTCCGATGAGGTACTTGGGCTCCCCCCTTCAAAATACCAAGACCATGCCACCGGATTGTTTTGACTTTTCTCTATAAAATCCACACTATTTCCAACGCAAAGAGCCGTATTAACCACGGTAAAATCTGCTACTAATGGACAGCTTGTTGGCTCTTGATAATTTGGATCACAGCCAGTGGTTAGCAGGTTCTCGTATGACCAAATATATGTCCTCAAACTATCAAGGGTACCATGAATACGAGCCGCCTGTCCAGCTGTAAACATGTTCTGGCAGCTTCCCGGAGTGTAATTCATGTAATTCTCCTTCTGATCCATTACATCTGGATCGTCGTTAGAACAGGTGTTTAAGTCGATGCATTCGTAATTAGGTTCGGACTGAGGGGGTGTATCGCAAACATAATCCCCACCAGTACACGGATCGCCATCGCATCCATTCTGGAAAGTATGATAAAGCCCAAGCCAATGTCCAACCTCGTGTGTGGTAGTTCTACCTGTACTTCCCGCGGCCGTGCCCGAGCGTCCAAAAAAGTTGTTTTGTACTACAATTCCATCCTCGGCATCTGGTCCACCTGGAAAAGAGGCATATCCAGCCACAGATCCCGCAATACTTTTTACAACATAGATATTCAGGTATTTCTTATTGTCCCATGCACTAACATCCTTAAGTAAGCCTCTTTGATAGCTCTGGTGATTCGCCAAAGTTGAGTTAATCCTTATGATTCCATTTGTACAGTTTCCATTGGGGTCTATTTTGGCCAGCTTAAATTGAACCAGCGTATTAACTCCTTCCCCATAGCCTGCAGTTCCGTCCAATTTTTGAAAATCCTCGTTCAGCACATTAATTGCAGACGCAACTTGCGATTCACTGATATTACCTGCTCCACCAGTATGGAAAACATGAACTACAACTGGTATGGTTCTCAGGGTATCATGACTTTTTAACGTCGCATTACTCAATCTCTTTAAAGCAGCTTCTTGAATGGTATTTTCTATTTCAAAGGGAATTTGCTTTGCAACAACAGCATCGAAACCACAAGGCTCTGCTTGTTGTCCAATTAGCATACCCAAAAAGCAAAAATTGAGAAATGAAATTAGGAGGATGGATTTTTTCATAGTCCGACAAATCTAGCTTAAGACTTAATTACACACAAAGGAGGTGAGATCATAGTTTACTAGGATTTTGGATTTCAAAAATTCAGTACATGACAGTTGATACGGGGAGCTTGGACAAATCAATGCTCCAAAAACTATCATGCTTTAATCCACAACCTGATTTTGATAGAACGTACATAAAAAATTCTTACCCAGAGTTTTTCTATTCACACTTGGTTTACGGTACATACTATTTCTCGCATTGAGAAACCGTAAGCTTTTCGTTATCACAAATATACACATGGTTGATTGCAGCCTATCACCAGCATTAACATCAAAGAAAACTTAACCTGTCAACTTTTTTCAGGACGGGACAGACCGAACAGGCAATTAGCCAATTTGCTAATTAGCTAAAATGCTTCAGAAAAAGCCCGTCCGCTAGCGCGTTCGGGTGGCTTTTTTGCTTTCTCGAAAATCCTCAAGCTAGCGCTTCTTTCAAGTTGGACTTAGTGGAACGGATTGTTCCGCAGAGCGGAACATCCCTTGTGGGTGGGCTTCAGAAAAAGCCCGTCCGCTAGCGCGTTCGGGTGGCTTTTTTGCTTTCTCGAAAATGCTGGATCAAAACAAAAAGTTGTGGAGAAATTGAATAATCAGACCTTCGCAAAAATTCATTTTGATGTCTGATTTGAGCCTCCTTAAGTTGTTGTTACCAGAATACCTCGTTGATTATTTTGATGTCTTAAAGCATGAAAGTCATGGTGAGCAGCTACATCTCTATTTTGAAGAAAAGAATAAGGCTCCAATGGAGTATGCCAAAAATAAGCTCAGCTCAAAGGGTTTTCATCAGGAGATAACGATTCAAGACTTTCCTATTCGAGGACAGCATGCCTTTTTGCACATCAAACGGCGTAGATGGATGAATCACGACTCTGGGATGG